>NZ_JAYQWM010000042.1:0-35502 GCF_036662595.1 Escherichia sp. Lx600-2
ATGATGTCCCTCTGGGATGCGCTCCGGATGAATATGATGATCTCATATCAGGAACTTGTTCGCACCTTCCCTAAGAGTTCTTTAATACTACCCTTGCAAGCAATATCTGCATCAAGATATAGTATTTTTTCATGTTTATTATAGAAATAGTCTGCAATTATAAATCGAAAATATGTAGCGTAAGTCCAGTTTTTCGTGCTTGGTAATGACTTCAGCTTATCACAATTGATAACATAAATATTAATTCTTGAATTATATTGTTTTGCTAAATCGGAAAAATATAACTTGTCTTTATCACTGATATAATCTGTGAAAACATGAAATTCACAAGAGATTTCTCTATTGTTTAATAGAATAGATGCGATGGCTACACCACATCCAAAAAGAAAATTTCTGTCAATACCAAATGCTATATCAAGAGTATTTTTAGATCTTATATTTTGATAATGAAAATTATACTCAAAAAGGATGATGTCACTATCATTGAGTTGAGACATATTTATTCTGTATCCAAAATTTTGGCAAAAATAAGTTACGGGTTACAACGATTTTCGAATCGTTCTTTCCCTGATTTTTGTGGCTTTTGCTTCTGCTTGCGACAGCAGTCCTTGTTCCTGCTTGAGAATGTCTTTAAGCGGGGCGGCAAAATACACTTTCATAAACCGCCAGATATCCCGCTGAGTCAGGCCGATATTCATCGAAGAAAAATAAAGCCCTATAAGATCTTTATCGCGCCAACGACGTGGAACGCGCGTGCGAAGCTGCGCCCGGTGCAGGTCAATTACCGAAATTTTTAACTCCTCTTCCTTACCGGAAAAAGGCAAGTGCAACAGGAAATGACAGATATAACAGTCACGGTGGTTAATGCCCGCAGCATGCATATCGCGCACCATCGTCGCGACACGCTTAATAAGCATACGCTTTACGCGAACATCTGGAGGGTTAGTCGCCCAGTCAGCACAGTAATCTTCCAGACTTATGGTTGGTGTCAGATCTTCGGTAATAATAAATGAAGTTCTGGTCAGCGGATTCATGCCTTTTTCGCCAAATGCCACCCCATACATAGTATCAACGCCGACATCCCGCAGTCGATGAATCGCATTCCATTCGCGGTCTGCGCCTAATACTGGCATCCGCAATGAGAGTAAATTTTTGATTATCTCTTTCAGGGTCGTGCCGCGATGCCATTTGAGAAAATAGCTTTTGCCCGCCATTTCAAAGCGCAGAGTACGGCGAGTTTCCAGTTCACGAAATACCTCACCCTGCAAGGTTTTAACTTCCTCAAAAGGATCTTTACCGCGCCATAACGTGGCAAACGGCTCTTTAAGTTCAACCATCCAGACCACCCGTTATGATATCCGCCGCTTTCTCTGGCAGACTGTATAAATCTTGTGTATCAGCATAATGTCGCGCATTTTCCGCCCAGGCCTGGCGCAATGAAGATTGCGTTAACGCTTTGCGTAAAATCTCATTCAATGTTTCCTGGCGGAATGGCTCAACAATAGCCTCGCCGCAATTGGCCTCGACAATATAATGCGCATAGCCACAAACGGCTGTTGTTAGTACCGGTAATCCTGCAGTAATCGCTTCCAGCAGCACAATTCCCGCCGCTTCCTGGTAGGCAGGATGCAGTAATAAATCCGCCGCCGCCATTAATTCCGAGACATCGTTGCGCCCCGAGAAGAAGTGAACATTACTGCGCACGCCGCGTTTTTCTGCCAGCGCCTCAAATTTTCGCGGTTTATCCTGCCCAACAACATATAGCAATGTGTTGTGGCGCAGCGAATCCGGTAACGAAGCAAGTGCTTCAATGGAACGATCGACACCTTTACGCGTGAAGTCTGAACCGACCTGCAACAATAAATATTGTTGTTCGGTTATTCCATTCTTCTTACGGAAGATTTCACGGCTATTAGCTGGCTGCTGGCTATATTTACGATCAGGATAAATCCCCGGTGGCAGAATATGAAAACGCTCCGCTTCAGTCTGATAATGTTTCTGGAAATCGGCGATTTGCTTATCTGTCAGCATCAGCAGCTGTGTCGGCTTGCCCTGTTCGAAGGTTGCCCGCTCAAAGGCGGCATAATGGCGATAACGTGACGTCAGGCGATAGAAAAAGCCTTTTTCCTGCGCTACTTTCTCGGCATAACAAACATCAGCGGCATAATAAACGTCCAGCCCCGGCATTTTATTGAATCCAACGACTTTATCGACGGGATGTTCGCGTAAATGTTTTTGCACCCAGGCAAAATACTCCGCATTGCGCCCGTGATTGGTATGCGATTTAACCGGCACTTTGATCAGTTCAAATACATCAGGGCATTCGCCTTCCCACGACTGGGTATAAACCCGAACATGATGACCTCGGGCGGCGACTGTCTGAGCAATACGCATAAAATCGCGCTGCAAACCGCCAAAGGGAAAATATTTATATAAACAAAAAGCAACGATCATAACGACGTACCTGTCGTGGAGGAGGGCAGTAATTTATCGACAGCAGCAATGATATCTGCCGCCGGAATAACCGAAAGATACATCTCATTTCGGTCACGCTGATCGCGCGTTGGCATTTCCCGGTAATCTCCCGCCCAGAATTGAATCATGTTATTTGACCAGGGACGCCAGAAAATATGGTCTGTCGCACCAAACAGCGATATCAGCGGCGTATTAACTGCAGCGGCAATATGCGCCGGTGCGGAATCAACGCCAATAAACAGCTGCGCATGATCGATTAACGCACCAAGTTCCGGGAAGGTCACCTTTCCAGCCAGCGCCGTTACTGGTGGCGTCTGGCATCCCTGCGCAATTTCATTGACGCAGGCCAGATCGTCTTTATCTGGGCCGGACGTCAGAACGACTTCATAACCACGAGCATGTAAGGCATCAATCACAGCGGAAAACTTGGCGTTGTCCCAGCATTTGAAGATTTGCCGCGCCGTAGGTTGGATAACCACATAATTTTGTCCAACACCAGCGTGATCAAGTTCGCGACGCATACGTTTCCAGCTTGCAGGCGGGTAACTCATGGTTGTCTGCTTCACCAACGAATCAAGTCCCAATGGTGTCAGCACGGATAAGTTACTTTCCACCACATTTCCACCCTGCAACGGCACCAAATGGGTGAAACTTTTACGCCAAAAAGCAGACTGCCGATGATGATAATCCTGGGAAATTTTCACACGGGCATTTAATAAGCGAACCAGTATAGCAACCATCCATTGATCGGTAAGATTGACGATAAGGTCATACTTATTGGCACGTAATACCTTGATGAGATGAAAAAAGTTGGCAATTTTTTCTGAGGCTTTTGCTTTTTTATTTTTTATGCCGTAGAGCGCGTTAATCTCTGGATTTTCAGACAGGATCGGGATGGTGTCCTGATAAAGCAGCACATCGATTTTTGCGTCAGGGTAATTTTTTTTCAGCGAACTAATGACGGGAGTAGTTAATAACATATCCCCATGAAAACGCATCTTAATGAGCAAAATTCTTCGAAATGGCTTATCCACAAGTAACTCTTTTTGTTGAGATTATCCGATTAAGGTGAAGCAGAAAAAGCACGCTACCGCCCCAGGCTCAACAGCTACCTGAATACTGATACCGCACTGATATTGACGCGCTAGTGTATCACTTCTTTCGCGGCAATCCGACCCGAATGATTTTTAAGCACACTGTTGATTTTCAATAAAGAAATCAATCAAATATAATCATTAGCAACCATATTCTTTCACTGTTGCTCTGCGATTTCTTCCTGCACGTACAGCAGAAATCAATGAATCGCATAAAAATACAAAAAAAGTATAGATGTTCAGCAAGAATTGGCGGGTAAATTGCTATTTAAGTCAAAAACGGGAAAAGTAATGGTAAAGCCACAGCTAAATACATAGAATCCCCAGCACATCCATAAGTCAGCTATTTACTATGCTCGAATTGCTTTACACCGCCCTTCTCTACCTTATTCAGCCGCTGATCTGGATACGGCTCTGGGTGCGCGGACGTAAGGCTCCGGCCTATCGAAAACGCTGGGGTGAACGTTACGGTTTTTACCGCCATCCGCTAAAACCAGGCGGCATTATGCTGCACTCCGTCTCCGTCGGTGAAACTCTGGCGGCGATCCCGTTGGTGCGCGCGCTGCGTCATCGTTATCCTGATTTACCGATTACCGTAACAACCATGACGCCAACCGGTTCGGAGCGCGTACAATCGGCTTTCGGGAAGGATGTTCAGCACGTTTATCTGCCGTATGATCTGCCCGATGCACTCAACCGTTTCCTGAATAAAGTCGACCCTAAACTGGTGTTGATTATGGAAACCGAACTATGGCCTAACCTGATTGCGGCTCTACATAAACGTAAAATTCCGCTGGTGATCGCTAACGCGCGACTCTCTGCCCGCTCGGCCGCAGGTTATGCCAAACTGGGTAAATTCGTCCGTCGCTTGCTGCGTCGTATTACGCTGATTGCCGCCCAAAATGAAGAAGATGGTGCACGTTTTGTGGCGCTGGGCGCAAAAAATAACCAGGTAACCGTTACCGGTAGCCTGAAATTCGATATTTCTGTAACGCCGCAGTTGGCTGCTAAAGCCGTGACGCTGCGCCGCCAATGGGCACCACACCGCCCGGTATGGATTGCCACCAGCACTCACGAAGGCGAAGAGAGTGAGGTGATCGCCGCACATCAGGCATTGTTACAGCAATTCCCGAATTTATTGCTCATCCTGGTACCCCGTCATCCAGAACGCTTCCCGGATGCGATTAACCTTGTCCGCCAGGCTGGACTAAGCTATATCACACGCTCTTCAGGGGAAGTCCCCTCCACCAGCACGCAGGTTGTGGTTGGCGATACGATGGGCGAGTTGATGTTACTGTACGGCATTGCCGATCTCGCCTTTGTTGGCGGTTCACTGGTTGAACGTGGTGGGCATAATCCGCTGGAAGCTGCCGCACACGCAATTCCGGTATTGATGGGGCCGCATACTTTTAACTTTAAAGACATTTGCGCGCGGCTGGAGCAGGCAAGCGGGCTGATTACCGTTACCGATGCCACTACGCTTGCAAAAGAGGTTTCCTCTTTACTCACCGACGCCGATTACCGTAGTTTCTATGGCCGTCATGCCGTTGAAGTACTGTATCAAAACCAGGGAGCGCTACAGCGTCTGCTTCAACTGCTGGAACCTTACCTGCCACCGAAAACGCATTGAGGTTGTTATGCAAAAACGGGCGATTTATCCGGGTACTTTCGATCCCATTACCAATGGTCATATCGATATCGTGACGCGCGCCACGCAGATGTTCGATCACGTTATTCTGGCGATTGCCGCCAGCCCCAGTAAAAAACCGATGTTTACCCTGGAAGAGCGTGTTGAGCTGGCACAGCAGGCAACCGCGCATCTGGGGAACGTGGAAGTGGTCGGGTTTAGTGATTTGATGGCGAACTTCGCCCGTAATCAACACGCTACGGTGCTGATTCGTGGCCTGCGTGCGGTGGCGGATTTTGAATATGAAATGCAGCTGGCGCATATGAATCGCCACTTAATGCCGGAACTGGAAAGTGTGTTTCTGATGCCGTCGAAAGAGTGGTCGTTTATCTCTTCATCGTTGGTGAAAGAGGTGGCGCGCCATCAGGGCGATGTCACCCATTTCCTGCCGGAGAATGTCCATCAGGCGCTGATGGCGAAGTTAGCGTAGCGTTTATGCCGGATGGTATGCCATCCGGCGCGCATGAATTACTTCTGGCACTGCCGACAATAAAACGTTGCCCGCTGCGCATGTTTAGTCGCCACAATCGGCGTACCGCACACCCGACAGGGCTCGCCTTTTCGCCCGTAAACCTGCAATTCCTGCGCGAAATAGCCCGGTTTACCATCACTTTGCAGAAAATCTTTCAGCGTTGTACCGCCCTGCTCAATCGAACGCAGCAACACCGCTTTAATCACCCGAGCCAGCAATTCGCACTCCGCCAGCGACAGTGATGACGCCAGCCGATTCGGATGGATCCCCGCCGCAAACAGAGATTCGCTGGCATAGATATTCCCTACGCCTACCACCAGCTTGTTATCCATCAGCCACGGTTTAATCGCCGTTTTTTTCTTCGCGCACTTCTGATGCAGATACTCACCATTGAAATCGACGCTAAGCGGCTCCGGCCCAAGATGAGCCAGCACGTTGTGCCCTTCCAGCTCTTTGGTCCACAGCCAGGCACCAAAGCGGCGCGGATCGGTGTAGCGCAGCACTTTACCGTTGCTCATCACCAAATCCACATGGTCATGCTTTTCAGGGGGAAGTTCTTCTGGAAGGATACGCAGGCTGCCAGACATCCCCAAATGAATGATAATCCAGCCCTCAGGCAGCTCCAGCAGCAGATATTTAGCCCGCCGCTGCACGCTAAGCACTGGTTGATCGCTTAATCGGTAGATCTCTTCTGAAACCGGCCAGCGCAAGCGTCCGTTGCGCACCACCGCATGAAGAATGGTTGCACCAACGAGATGCGGTTCTATGCCGCGGCGGCTGGTTTCAACTTCGGGTAATTCAGGCATAGCATCTCCAGGAATGAACAGATGCAATCAATATGGGGGCAAGCAGATAACAAAAAACCCCGCCGGAGCGAGGTTTTTCGTTACATCAAAGCGAGAATTATTTGATTTTCGCTTCTTTGTAGATCACGTGCTGGCGAACAACTGGATCGAATTTTTTCAGTTCCAGTTTTTCCGGCTTAGTACGTTTGTTCTTCGTAGTGGTATAGAAGTGACCAGTACCAGCAGAAGAAACCAGCTTGATTTTCTCACGAATACCTTTAGCCATGATTTATTTCCTCTAAGTACTTAGTACTTTTCGCCACGGGCACGCAGTTCAGCCAGAACTGTATCGATGCCTTTTTTATCGATTACACGCATACCTTTAGCAGATACGCGCAGGGTGACAAAACGCTTCTCGCTCTCAACCCAGAAACGGTGAGAGTGCAGGTTCGGCAGGAAACGGCGTTTAGTCGCGTTCAGTGCGTGGGAACGGTTGTTACCGGTCACCGGACGCTTGCCAGTAACTTGGCAGACTCGGGACATGTCTATTCTCCAAAAATCAAATTAGCTCGAGCTTCGTATGGGGTATTGGCGCCTCGTCAGGCTTTACAGCCCGGTCATCGCAGTTCTATGTGAACTCTCGATTGCCAGGCCCAAATGCCAAACCCGAGATTCTCAAAGGTGGCGTAGTATACGCTGACTCAGCGATGTGCTCAAGTCCCGAACAGACAAAGATCCCGAAGGATCGCGCATAGCGGGTTAAATCCAGCCGCGTTCGGCAAAAGAAACATACTCTCCACGCCCAATCACGATATGGTCGAGCACGCGTAAATCCATGAACTGACAACTCTTTATTATCCGTTCAGTAATGAGTTTATCCGCTTTACTGGGTTCAGCACAACCCGAAGGGTGATTATGTGCAAGGATCAGCGCCGAGGCGTTTATTTTTATCGCTTCGCGGATAATTTCCCGAGGATGGACTTCAACATGGTTTAGCGTGCCGGAAAAAAGACGGCTATGCGTTATAACCCGGTGTTGTGAGTCGAGAAAGATCACCATAAAGATCTCCCGCTCCTCACCCGTGAGCTGGCTTTGTAAAAATTCCCGCGTCATCTCCGGGCTGAGTAAAGGGCTTTCTTCACGCATCCGCACGTTGTAGTAACGCCGCGCCAGTTCAGCAATCCCCTTTAACTGGGCAAATTTCGCCACGCCAATTCCATGAACACCACTAAATTGTTCATATTCAGAGGTTAACAAGCCATAAAGAGAGCCGAAATTCTCCAGCATCTCTTTTGCCAGGGTTAATACATCTTTACCGCGCGTTCCGGTACGCAGAAATAGCGCCAGCAGCTCGACATCCGTTAAGGCGCTAATACCAAACTTCAGCATTTTTTCGCGCGGCATCAACAGCTGTGCATTGTTTTTCACCTTCACCTCCTTTGTGGTGCTCGCATCCTGTCATAGCCGTTCCGTTAAATCGACGGCCAGTTTTCAATCCTGGAAAGCGCCTCGCAAAGTGATTCTCAGGTGAAGGCACGACAACAAAAGTATTGTGATAAAATCGCCAACTTCTGGTGTCACCCAACAGGAAAAATCATCATGAGCCTGGCCGGTAAAAAAATCGTTCTCGGCGTTAGCGGCGGTATTGCTGCCTATAAAACCCCTGAACTGGTGCGTCGTTTGCGCGATCGCGGGGCCGACGTCCGCGTAGCCATGACCGAAGCGGCAAAAGCCTTTATCACCCCACTTAGCTTGCAGGCGGTTTCTGGTTATCCCGTTTCCGACAGTCTGCTGGACCCGGCAGCCGAAGCCGCTATGGGCCATATTGAGCTGGGTAAATGGGCTGATTTAGTGATTCTCGCCCCTGCCACGGCAGATTTGATTGCCCGTGTTGCTGCCGGAATGGCGAATGATCTGGTATCGACGATTTGTCTGGCTACACCTGCGCCTGTAGCCGTGATCCCCGCCATGAACCAGCAGATGTACCGTGCCGCTGCCACGCAGCATAATTTAGAGGTGCTTGCTTCCCGTGGTTTGCTCATCTGGGGGCCAGACAGTGGCAGTCAGGCTTGTGGTGATATCGGTCCTGGGCGAATGCTCGATCCGTTAACCATTGTGGATATGGCGGTGGCGCATTTTTCGCCCGTCAACGACCTGAAACATCTGAACATTATGATTACCGCCGGCCCGACGCGTGAACCGCTCGATCCGGTGCGTTATATCTCTAATCACAGCTCCGGCAAGATGGGTTTTGCTATCGCCGCCGCCGCTGCCCGTCGTGGCGCGAACGTCACGCTGGTATCAGGTCCGGTTTCACTACCGACGCCACCGTTTGTTAAACGTGTTGATGTGATGACTGCGCTGGAAATGGAAGCCGCCGTGAATGCTTCTGTACAGCAGCAAAATATTTTTATCGGCTGCGCCGCCGTGGCGGATTATCGCGCAGCTACCGTGGCCCCAGAAAAAATCAAAAAGCAGGCCACGCAGGGTGATGAATTAACAATAAAAATGGTTAAAAACCCCGATATCGTCGCAGGCGTTGCCGCACTAAAAGACCATAGACCCTACGTCGTTGGATTTGCCGCCGAAACAAATAATGTGGAAGAATACGCCCGGCAAAAACGTATCCGTAAAAACCTTGATCTGATCTGCGCGAACGATGTTTCCCAGCCAACTCAAGGATTTAACAGCGACAACAACGCATTACACCTTTTCTGGCAGGACGGAGATAAAGTCTTACCGCTTGAGCGCAAAGAGCTCCTTGGCCAATTATTACTCGACGAGATCGTGACCCGTTATGATGAAAAAAATCGACGTTAAGATTCTGGACCCGCGCGTTGGGAAGGAATTTCCGCTCCCGACTTATGCCACCTCTGGCTCTGCCGGACTTGACCTGCGTGCCTGTCTCGACGACGCCGTAGAACTGGCTCCGGGTGACACTACGCTGGTTCCGACCGGGCTGGCGATTCATATTGCCGATCCTTCACTGGCGGCAATGATGCTGCCGCGCTCCGGATTGGGACATAAGCACGGTATCGTGCTTGGTAACCTGGTAGGATTGATCGATTCCGACTATCAGGGCCAGTTGATGATTTCCGTGTGGAACCGTGGTCAGGACAGCTTCACCATTCAACCTGGCGAACGCATCGCCCAGATGATTTTTGTTCCGGTAGTACAGGCTGAATTTAATCTGGTGGAAGATTTCGACGCCACCGACCGCGGTGAAGGCGGCTTTGGTCACTCTGGTCGTCAGTAACACATACGCATCCGAATAACGTCATAACATAGCCGCAAACATTTCGTTTGCGGTCATAGCGTGGGTGCCGCCTGGCAAGTGCTTATTTTCAGGGGTATTTTGTAACATGGCAGAAAAACAAACTGCGAAAAGGAATCGTCGCGAGGAAATACTTCAGTCTCTGGCGCTGATGCTGGAATCCAGCGATGGAAGCCAACGTATCACGACGGCAAAACTGGCCGCCTCTGTCGGCGTTTCCGAAGCGGCACTGTATCGCCACTTCCCCAGTAAGACCCGCATGTTCGATAGCCTGATTGAGTTTATCGAAGATAGCCTGATTACTCGCATCAACCTGATTCTGAAAGATGAGAAAGACACCACAGCGCGCCTGCGTCTGATTGTGTTGCTGCTTCTCGGTTTTGGTGAGCGTAATCCTGGCCTGACCCGCATCCTCACTGGTCATGCACTGATGTTTGAACAGGATCGCCTGCAAGGGCGCATCAACCAACTTTTCGAGCGTATTGAAGCGCAGCTGCGTCAGGTATTGCGTGAAAAGAGAATGCGTGAGGGTGAAGGTTACACCACCGATGAAACCCTGCTGGCAAGCCAGATCCTGGCCTTCTGTGAAGGTATGCTGTCACGTTTTGTCCGCAGCGAATTTAAATACCGCCCGACGGATGATTTTGACGCCCGCTGGCCGCTAATTGCCGCGCAGTTGCAGTAATATGACGCCGGATGACTTTTCATCCGGCGAGTTTCTTTAAACGCCGAACTCTTCGCGATAGGCCTTAACCGCCGCCAGATGTTCCGCCATTTCTGGCTTCTCTTCCAGGTAAGCAATCAAGTCTTTCAGGGTAATGATAGAGATCACCTTGCAGTTGTAATCACGCTCAACTTCCTGAATCGCCGAAATCTCGCCGCGCCCCCGTTCCTGACGATCAAGCGAAATCAATACGCCAGCAAGCGTCGCGCCATTAGCCTGAATAATCTCCATCGACTCGCGAATCGCCGTTCCGGCGGTGATCACATCATCTACCAGCATTACGCGTCCTTGTAACGCGCTACCAACCAGATTGCCGCCTTCACCGTGGTCTTTTGCCTCTTTGCGGTTAAAGCAGTACGGCAGGTCAAGGTCATGATGCTCCGCCAGCGCCACGGCGGTAGTGGTGGCAATCGGGATCCCTTTGTAAGCAGGGCCAAACAGCAGATCGAACTCAATGCCGGAATCCACCAACGCTTCAGCGTAAAAACGGCCTAACAGTGCCAGATCGCGCCCGGTATTAAACAGCCCGGCGTTGAAGAAATAGGGGCTTTTGCGCCCGGACTTCAGCGTAAACTCGCCAAACTTTAACACCTGCTTGCTAAGCGCAAATTCAATAAACTGGCGCTGATATGGTTTCATGCCTTCGCTCCTCATCTTACTTTTCTACAGACAAAAAAAAGGCGACTCATCAGTCGCCTTAAAAATCAGTTTGCCAGCGCCGCCTTCTGCGTCGCTACAATGGATTCGATTCCCCCTCGGGCCAGCGCCAACAAGGTGAGTAACTCTTCATGGGTGAACGGCTCGCCTTCTGCCGTCCCCTGCACTTCAATGATGCGCCCGTCTTCGGTCATCACTACGTTCATGTCGGTCTCTGCGGCTGAGTCTTCAACGTATTCCAGATCGCAAATTGCTTCGCCGTTAACAATACCGACAGAAACCGCGGCTACCATCCCTTTCATTGGATTGGTTTTCAGCTTGCCGTTTTCCACCAGCTTCTGTAACGCATCTGCCAGCGCCACGCAGGCACCCGTAATCGAAGCGGTACGCGTGCCACCATCCGCCTGAAGCACGTCGCAGTCCAGCGTAATGGTGAACTCACCCAGCGCTTTCAAATCTACTGCCGCACGAAGAGCACGGGCGATCAGACGCTGGATTTCCATTGTGCGTCCACCCTGCTTACCTTTCGCCGCTTCACGAGCGTTACGGGTGTGGGTAGAACGCGGCAGCATACCGTACTCTGCGGTGATCCAGCCCTGGCCCTGACCTTTCAGGAAGCGCGGCACGCCTTCTTCAATAGAGGCGGTACACAACACTTTGGTATCGCCAAATTCGACCAGCACCGAGCCTTCTGCATGTTTTGTATAGTTACGAGTCAGGGTAACGGGACGCACCTGATTATTGCTACGGCCTGCTGGACGCATATTGAAATCTCCGGCTTGAAACAAATGTGGCTGCGCATTATACGGACTTCCGGCGGTTATTCCTATCCTGAGAAGGCATCGATGGCTATAATCCTTCCACCTCTCCTTTTATAAACAGGAACGTCTATGATCCGCAGTATGACCGCCTACGCCCGGCGTGAAATCAAGGGTGAATGGGGGAGCGCAACCTGGGAAATGCGCTCGGTAAACCAGCGTTATCTGGAAACTTACTTTCGTCTGCCGGAGCAGTTCCGTAGCCTTGAACCTGTCGTTCGCGAGCGTATTCGTTCTCGCCTGACACGCGGTAAAGTGGAATGTACCCTGCGCTATGAGCCAGATGTTAGCGCGCAAGGTGAGCTGATCCTCAACGAAAAACTGGCTAAACAGCTGGTAACTGCCGCGAACTGGGTAAAAATGCAGAGTGACGAAGGGGAAATCAACCCGGTTGATATTCTACGCTGGCCGGGCGTGATGGCAGCCCAGGAGCAGGATCTCGACGCGATTGCCGCTGAAATTCTCGCGGCGTTGGATGGTACGCTGGACGACTTTATCGTCGCGCGCGAAACCGAAGGTCAGGCACTGAAAGCATTGATCGAGCAGCGTCTGGAAGGCGTCACCGCCGAAGTGGTCAAAGTCCGCGCCCATATGCCGGAAATCCTGCAATGGCAGCGTGAGCGTCTGGTCGCGAAGCTGGAAGATGCTCAGGTGCAGTTGGAAAACAACCGTCTGGAGCAGGAGTTGGTTCTGCTGGCACAACGAATTGACGTTGCCGAAGAACTGGACCGCCTCGAAGCGCATGTTAAAGAGACGTACAACATTCTGAAGAAAAAAGAAGCGGTTGGCCGTCGTCTGGACTTTATGATGCAGGAGTTCAACCGCGAGTCGAACACTCTTGCGTCGAAATCTATCAATGCCGAAGTGACAAACTCTGCCATCGAGCTGAAAGTGTTGATTGAGCAAATGCGTGAGCAGATTCAGAACATTGAATAACTCGTAACGCCAATTCTTACTTTTCAGCCTTCACAAATGCCGCCCACTCAAACAGAGCGGCATTTTTCTTCCCCGCAACTTTCAATTCTGTTTTGCGTGCCTGCTCCAGATTTTGCGATGTCTTTTTGCCCAGCACAGTGAGAACGTGAGATACTCACAACTGTATATAAATACAGCTACAGATTTACTTTCTTTGCAATCGATATCACATGGAGTGGGCAATGAACGAACATCATCAACCTTTTGAAGAAATACGGCATTATGGCACTGAAGGGCAAGAATTTTGGTCAGCGAGAGAATTGGCACCGTTACTGGATTATCGGGACTGGCGCAATTTTCAAAAGGTACTGGCCCGCGCGACTCAAGCGTGCGAAGCCAGCAATCAAGCTGCATCTGACCATTTCGTTGAAACCACCAAAATGGTTGTATTAGGTTCAGGGGCTCAACGAGAACTTGAAGATGTTCATCTCTCCCGCTATGCCTGTTACCTGGTAGTACAAAACGGCGACCCTGCGAAACCGGTTATTGCGGCAGGGCAAACTTATTTTGCTATCCAGACCCGACGGCAGGAGCTGGCTGACGATGAAGCTTTCAGGCAACTTCGTGAAGACGAAAAGCGTCTTTTTCTGAGAAATGAATTGAAAGAACATAACAAACAATTAGTTGAGGCAGCGCAGCAAGCTGGGGTAGCGACAGCTATCGATTTCGCCATATTTCAGAATCATGGTTACCGGGGGCTGTATGGTGGATTAGATCAGAAAGCTATTCATCAGCGGAAGGGGCTGAAAAAGAGTCAGAAGATCCTGGATCATATGGGTTCAACAGAACTGGCGGCTAATCTCTTTCGAGCTACCCAAACAGAAGAAAAACTTAAGCGGGATGGCGTGAATTCAAAACAGCAAGCTAACACCACACACTTTGACGTAGGTCGCAAGGTGAGGCAAACCATTCAGGAACTTGGCGGAACCATGCCTGAGGAGTTGCCGACCCCGCAGGTCAGCATTAAGCAGTTGGAAAACAGTGTAAAAATTACAGAGAAAAAATAGCAGAAACTAAAAACTCTTTTTGTTGATTGAGACACCCGATGCGTAAGCCAAAGTCCAGGTGCGGTGAATACAATAGCTAAACATTGCACCTTTCTTTTCCACCCCTCAGTTTTAACCTATTTTTTCTTATGCATTTTCTCAGACAAGAAGTCAGAAGAATGCATCTCCGCTACAGAAAATAGCGATTTCACATAACTACAAGTTATCAATTCCCCCTCACCTTAAAAAATCTCAATCGTGACAATACGCACAAATCGCTACCCTGCCAGACAGATTTTTAGGGAGAGAACCATGCTGTTACACATTTTGTATTTGGTTGGCATTACTGCCGAAGCCATGACGGGGGCGCTGGCGGCCGGGCGACGGCGCATGGATACATTTGGCGTAATTATTATTGCGACCGCCACCGCAATTGGCGGAGGGTCAGTGCGCGATATTCTGCTGGGCCACTATCCGCTTGGCTGGGTCAAACACCCGGAATATGTGATTATCGTCGCTACCGCCGCAGTACTCACCACTATCGTTGCTCCTGTAATGCCTTACCTGCGCAAAGTGTTTCTGGTGCTCGATGCGCTCGGACTGGTGGTCTTTTCTATCATTGGCGCACAGGTTGCACTGGATATGGGGCACGGCCCAATTATTGCCGTTGTCGCGGCGGTAACCACCGGCGTGTTTGGCGGCGTTTTGCGCGATATGTTCTGTAAACGCATCCCTCTGGTATTCCAGAAAGAGTTGTATGCCGGTGTCTCATTTGCCTCCGCCGTGCTGTACATCGCGCTGCAACACTATGTTTCTAACCATGATGTGGTGATTATCTCCACCCTGGTATTCGGCTTTTTTGCCCGTTTACTGGCGCTACGTCTTAAGCTGGGATTACCGGTCTTTTACTACAGCCACGAAGGTCACTAAGGTTCAAAACCGGTGATCTGCTGGGCAGCCAGCCAACTGCCCAGCTTCTTGATTTGCGCATTTTCCTTCCATTCAATAACCTGCCTGGCGCGTCCCGATCCAGTCCCCGGCAGCTGCTGCCAGAACTGTTCCGTGCTAAATAAAAGTTGCGACCAGGACCGTTCATCACTGGCATTAAGCGCCACCCGGGTTAGCGGTATTCCCATTGCCATCACCCAGCGAGTAAAAGGCTGCTTACGAGCCTGATTAAACTGATGCCATAACTGCGCACTTTTACTTTTCGCGATCCCCGGCGTGTTCTGTAATTGCTCTGGCGTTAATAAAAGCCAGGAAAAGATATGCTCAAAGCGATGAGTCTGATGCAGCGCGCGCCAACCGGCCTCACCAATGCCATCCAGCCCCAGAACCTGTTTTGACCCCAGCCAGACTAAGCGTGAAATGAACTGTTCCTGACAAACATCAGAAGCAAAGTAGCAGGTCAACGAGTTAAAGCGGTTTTCTGGTGGTGTCGGTTTTGTACGTTCTGCACCGCGCCAGACCACATCATCAATGCGAGGAATACCCTGACCGGCAAGGCTGACGAGGATCTGATCACCAGGTGCAATATCCCACTCCTGCCAGCGCCTGACGGAACCAATATGCACCCGCTGGACTTTTTTATCATCCAGCATGACAGGTGCGAGTGACGCAACCACCGATATTTTACCGCTCTTACCCACCGCAAACTGAATCGCCTTCACTTCGGCAACCTGAGCTACAGGTTGATATTTCCAGGCCACCAGCCACTCCGCCTGGCCCGGTAGCCAATGACGGGATTCGGGTTCCTTAGCCCCTCGCACAACCACGCCATCGGTGACGAAGGGTAATTTCGCTTTCCACCACTCATTGCGTACGCGCGCAACCTCATCAGCATTTTTAACCGCACGGGTATACCTCTGCGTTAGAGTAAAACCTGCGGTAGCCAGCTCCTTTAAACGATCGGTCATTAACTGCGGTCCATCCGGCCATGCCCAGACAAAAACAGCCAGTGAGTTTAGCGTGTCGCTATTCCCCTGTCGCATCATCAGGCCAGCAACTTTTGCGCGGGCATTTATTCCCCCCATTTGTTGTTGGATATGCCCCTCGCGCTGGAGAAATATTTCCCCCTGAAGCGTACTGTTGGCTAAAGGCCCGCTAACGGTTTGCGGCACAGCGGAAATTAAGCTAACTTTCTGCGTCCAGTCCTCGCCTTTCAGGCCATTACCGCGACTGATTGCTTTGTTCAGTTTCCCGTCCCGATAAACCAGGGTTACCGCAACGCCATCAACTTTTGGCTGCACCCAAAGATCGCTACGTTCTCGCATCCACAGACTTAATGCGTTTTTATCCACCATTTTGCGTACACCCGTATGGGCAACCGGATGCATAACCGCACCATTTAAAGGCGGCATCATGACGTCGCGGGGCTCGCTCCCAAAGCAGCGTTGCCACTGCGTAAGACGGGCGCTTAACTGATCGTAAACACCGTCTTCCACCTCACTTTTTCCTTCCTTCCAGTAGTCATCGTCCCACTGTTTTATTTGCTGTTGCAGGCGGGAAATTTCTTCCTGTGCTCTGGCTGGCGACCAGGCCGGACAGACCGCCCACACAGATGATTGCCAGCACAAGATACTTATTAATATCGCCATCCATACTTTCATCATCACCTCCGCTGTAGATAGTCAGGCAGATATACAACGTGATGAAAGCAAAGCCGAGTGGCAAAAACGGAGTCTGCGAGGACGCTTCCTGAAAATCGTCTTTATTGCAGTGAATGACAGGCAAATGCGGAAGCAGCTACGCAAAACGCAACAACTTTGCGCAAAAAGTGTGAGCAAGGGCTACGTCACATGCCCGCGCCGTGTATAATAAGCTCGTATGTAGGCTTTATTTCGCTAATCACATACGAAAGATACTCATGGCTCAAGGCACGCTTTATATTGTTTCTGCCCCCAGTGGCGCGGGTAAATCCAGCCTGATTCAGGCTTTATTAAAAACCCAACCGTTGTATGACACCCAGGTTTCTGTTTCACACACCACACGCCAACCGCGTCCTGGTGAAGTCCACGGTGAACATTATTTCTTTGTTAATCATGATGAATTTAAAGAAATGATTAGCAGAGATGCGTTCCTCGAACACGCAGAAGTTTTTGGTAATTACTATGGCACTTCGCGTGAGGCCATTGAGCAAGTACTGGCGACCGGTGTCGATGTATTTCTCGATATCGACTGGCAGGGCGCGCAGCAAATTCGCCAGAAGATGCCGCACGCGCGGAGTATCTTTATTTTACCGCCGTCCAAAATTGAACTGGACCGCCGTCTACGCGGTCGCGGTCAGGACAGCGAAGAGGTCATTGCAAAGCGTATGGCGCAAGCTGTTGCAGAAATGAGCCATTACGCCGAATATGATTATCTGATTGTGAATGATGACTTCGATACCGCGTTGACCGATTTGAAGACCATTATTCGCGCCGAACGTCTGCGCATGAGCCGCCAAAGGCAGCGTCATGACGCTTTAATCAGCAAATTGTTGGCAGACTGAACCTGATTTCAGTATCATGCCCAGTCATTTCTTCACCTGTGGAGCTTTTTAAGTATGGCACGCGTAACTGTTCAGGACGCTGTAGAGAAAATTGGTAACCGTTTTGACCTGGTACTGGTCGCCGCGCGTCGCGCTCGTCAGATGCAGGTAGGCGGAAAGGATCCGCTGGTACCGGAAGAAAACGATAAAACCACTGTAATCGCGCTGCGCGAAATCGAAGAAGGTCTGATCAACAACCAGATCCTCGACGTTCGCGAACGCCAGGAACAGCAAGAGCAGGAAGCCGCTGAATTACAAGCCGTTACCGCTATTGCTGAAGGTCGTCGTTAATCACAAAGCGGGTCGCCCTTGTATCTGTTTGAAAGCCTGAATCAGCTGATTCAAAACTACCTGCCGGAAGACCAAATCAAGCGTCTGCGGCAGGCGTATCTCGTTGCACGTGATGCTCACGAGGGGCAAACACGTTCAAGCGGTGAACCCTATATCACGCACCCGGTAGCTGTTGCCTGCATTCTGGCCGAGATGAAACTCGACTATGAAACGCTTATGGCAGCGCTGCTGCATGACGTGATTGAAGATACTCCCGCCACCTACCAGGACATGGAACAGCTTTTTGGTAAAAGCGTCGCCGAGCTGGTAGAGGGTGTGTCGAAACTTGATAAACTCAAGTTCCGCGATAAGAAAGAGGCGCAGGCCGAAAACTTTCGCAAGATGATTATGGCGATGGTGCAGGATATCCGCGTCATCCTCATCAAACTTGCCGACCGTACCCACAACATGCGCACGCTGGGCTCACTTCGCCCGGACAAACGTCGCCGCATCGCCCGTGAAACTCTCGAAATTTATAGCCCGCTGGCGCACCGTTTAGGTATCCACCACATTAAAACCGAACTCGAAGAGCTGGGTTTTGAGGCGCTGTATCCCAACCGTTATCGCGTAATCAAAGAAGTGGTGAAAGCCGCGCGCGGCAACCGTAAAGAGATGATCCAAAAAATCCTCTCTGAAATCGAAGGGCGTTTGCAGGAAGCGGGAATACCGTGCCGCGTCAGTGGTCGCGAGAAGCATCTTTATTCGATTTACTGCAAAATGGTGCTCAAAGAGCAGCGTTTTCACTCGATCATGGACATCTACGCTTTCCGCGTGATCGTCAATGATTCCGACACCTGTTATCGCGTGCTCGGCCAGATGCATAGCCTGTATAAGCCGCGTCCGGGTCGCGTGAAAGACTACATCGCCATTCCAAAAGCGAACGGCTATCAGTCGTTGCACACCTCGATGATTGGCCCGCACGGCGTGCCGGTTGAGGTCCAAATCCGTACCGAAGATATGGATCAGATGGCGGAGATGGGTGTTGCCGCGCACTGGGCTTATAAAGAGCACGGCGAAACCAGCACGACTGCTCAAATCCGCGCCCAGCGCTGGATGCAAAGCCTGCTGGAGCTGCAACAAAGCGCCGGTAGCTCGTTTGAATTTATCGAGAGCGTTAAATCCGATCTCTTCCCGGATGAGATTTACGTTTTCACACCGGAAGGGCGCATTGTCGAACTGCCTGCCGGTGCAACGCCCGTCGACTTCGCTTATGCAGTGCATACCGATATCGGTCATGCCTGCGTGGGCGCACGCGTCGACCGCCAGCCTTACCCGCTGTCGCAGCCGCTTACTAGCGGTCAAACCGTTGAAATCATTACCGCACCGGGCGCTCGCCCGAATGCCGCGTGGCTGAACTTTGTCGTTAGCTCGAAAGCGCGCGCCAAAATTCGTCAGTTGCTGAAAAACCTCAAGCGTGATGATTCTGTAAGCCTGGGCCGTCGTCTGCTCAACCATGCTTTGGGTGGTAGCCGTAAGCTGAATGAAATCCCGCAGGAAAATATTCAGCGCGAGCTGGATCGTATGAAGCTGGCAACGCTTGACGATCTGCTGGCAGAAATCGGACTTGGTAACGCAATGAGCGTGGTGGTCGCGAAAAATCTGCAACATGGGGACGCCTCCATTCCACCGGCAACCCAAAGTCACGGACATCTGCCCATTAAAGGTGCCGATGGCGTGCTGATCACCTTTGCGAAATGCTGCCGCCCTATTCCTGGCGACCCGATTATCGCCCACGTCAGCCCCGGTAAAGGTCTGGTGATCCACCATGAATCCTGCCGTAACATCCGTGGCTACCAGAAAGAGCCAGAGAAGTTTATGGCTGTGGAATGGGATAAAGAGACGGCGCAGGAGTTCATCACCGAAATCAAGGTGGAGATGTTCAATCATCAGGGCGCGCTGGCAAACCTGACGGCGGCAATTAACACCACGACTTCGAATATTCAAAGTTTGAATACGGAAGAGAAAGATGGTCGCGTCTACAGCGCCTTTATTCGTCTGACCGCTCGTGACCGTGTGCATCTGGCGAATATCATGCGCAAAATCCGCGTGATGCCAGACGTGATTAAAGTCACCCGAAACCGAAATTAATGTTTTATGAACCCAACACGTTATGCACGCATCTGCGAAATGCTCGCCAGGCGGCAGCCTGATCTGACCGTCTGCATGGAGCAGGTCCACAAACCTCATAACGTTTCTGCGATTATTCGTACCGCAGATGCCGTTGGCGTACATGAAGTTCACGCCGTCTGGCCTGGTAGCCGCATGCGTACCATGGCCTCTGCGGCGGCGGGTAGCAACAGTTGGGTGCAGGTGAAAACGCACCGCACCATTGGCGATGCCGTCGCTCATCTCAAAGGCCAGGGCATGCAAATTCTGGCAACCCATCTTTCTGATAACGCTGTCGATTTTCGCGAAATTGATTACACTCGCCCGACCTGCATTTTGATGGGTCAGGAGAAAACGGGCATCACTGAGGAAGCGTTGGCCCTGGCGGATCGGGACATCATCATTCCGATGATTGGCATGGTGCAATCGCTGAATGTTTCCGTTGCCTCAGCCCTCATTCTTTACGAAGCCCAGCGCCAGCGGCAAAATGCGGGCATGTACCTGCGTGAAAACAGCATGTTGCCGGAAGCAGAGCAACAACGCCTGTTGTTTGAAGGCGGCTATCCGGTGCTGGCGAAAGTCGCAAAACGCAAAGGCCTGCCTTACCCCCACGTCAATCAGCAAGGCGAGATCGAAGCTGATGCCGACTGGTGGGCTACTATGCAGGCTGCAGGGTAAGTGCCATGAAAGGTCGCCTGTTAGATGCTGTCCCGCTCAGTTCCCTAACGGGCGTTGGCGCAGCGCTTAGTAACAAGCTGGCGAAAATCAACCTGCAGACTGTGCAGGATCTACTCTTACACCTTCCCCTGCGCTACGAAGATCGCACCCATCTCTACCCCATCGGAGAACTACTGCCGGGCTTTTATGCCACGGTGGAAGGCGAAGTGCTGAACTGCAATATCACCTTCGGCGGCCGCCGGATGATGACCTGCCAGATCAGCGACGGTTCCGGCATTCTCACCATGCGCTTTTTCAACTTCAACGCGGCAATGAAAAATAGCCTGGCGACGGGCCGCCGCGTGCTGGCCTATGGAGAAGCAAAGCGCGGTAAATATGGTGCGGAGATGATCCACCCGGAATACCGCGTGCAGGGCGATCTCAGTACGCCAGAGTTGCAGGAAACGCTCACGCCGGTTTATCCAACAACCGAAGGCGTAAAGCAGGCCACGCTGCGTAAATTAACCAACCAGGCGCTGGATCTGCTCGACACCTGCGCCATTGAAGAACTCCTGCCGCCGGAACTGTCACAAGGAATGATGACGCTACCGGAAGCGTTGCGCACTTTGCACCGCCCGCCGCCGACGCTGCAACTTAGCGATCTGGAAACCGGGCAGCATCCGGCGCAACGTCGTCTGATTCTGGAAGAACTGCTGGCGCATAACCTCAGCATGTTAGCCTTACGCGCCGGAGCGCAACGTTTCCATGCCCAGCCGCTGAGCGCCAATGACACGCTGAAAAATAAACTTCTTGCCGCCTTACCGTTCAAGCCAACGGGCGCTCAGGCTCGCGTGGTGGCGGAGATCGAGCGCGATATGGCGCTGAATGTGCCGATGATGCGCCTGGTACAGGGCGATGTAGGTTCCGGTAAAACGCTGGTCGCTGCCCTCGCCGCGCTGCGTGCGATTGCCCACGGCAAACAGGTGGCATTGATGGCACCAACCGAATTACTCGCCGAACAGCACGCCAATAACTTCCGTAACTGGTTTGCACCGCTCGGTATCGAAGTGGGCTGGCTCGCCGGTAAGCAGAAAGGCAAAGCGCGACTGGCACAGCAGGAAGCCATCGCCAGCGGTCAGGTGCAGATGATTGTCGGCACCCACGCCATTTTCCAGGAACAGGTGCAGTTTAACGGCCTGGCGCTGGTGATTATCGACGAACAGCATCGCTTTGGCGTGCATCAGCGTCTGGCATTGTGGGAGAAAGGCCAGCAACAGGGCTTCCATCCGCATCAGTTGATCATGACCGCCACGCCGATCCCCCGCACGCTGGCGATGACTGCGTATGCTGATCTCGATACATCAGTCATTGATGAACTGCCGCCTGGCCGTACTCCAGTGACTACCGTTGCTATCCCGGATACACGCCGCAACGACATTATCGACCGCGTGCGCCACGCCTGCATGACTGAAGGGCGTCAGGCGTACTGGGTTTGTACGTTGATTGAAGAGTCAGAGTTACTGGAAGCGCAGGCGGCGGAAGCCACCTGGGAAGAGTTGAAACTGGCCTTACCGGAACTGAACGTTGGTCTGGTACACGGGCGGATGAAACCTGCCGAGAAACAGGCGGTGATGGCGTCGTTTAAACAAGGTGAGCTACACCTGCTGGTTGCCACTACCGTTATTGAAGTCGGTGTTGATGTGCCTAACGCCAGTCTGATGATTATCGAAAACCCGGAGCGTCTGGGTCTGGCGCAGTTGCACCAGCTACGTGGGCGTGTAGGTCGTGGCGCGGTGGCTTCTCACTGCGTGCTGCTCTACAAAACGCCGCTTTCTAAAACGGCGCAAATTCGCCTGCAAGTGCTGCGCGACAGCAACGACGGTTTTGTGATTGCGCAAAAAGATCTGGAGATTCGCGGCCCTGGCGAATTGTTAGGTACACGTCAGACGGGTAATGCTGAATTTAAAGTGGCGGATTTACTGCGCGATCAGGCGATGATCCCGGAAGTTCAGCGCTTGGCACGCCATATTCACGAACGTTACCCACAACAGGCAAAAGCCCTGATAGAACGCTGGATGCCGGAGACGGAACGTTACTCGAATGCGTAAAAGGCGGCAGTGAGAAGACCGCCATTTCAGGTTACCCTACCTTCCTGCCGGATGCGATTCATCACCCTACAAATTCAATAAATTGTGAATCAATGCGCAGCCTTGATAAGCGAAGCGTATCAGGCATTTGTCTTTGTTGCGGCGGCACTTCTACCGCCGCTTCATCGGTTAACCCGCAAAAATCGGCAACATCAAATACAGCTTAATTACCAGCGCGTTAACGATATCGATAAAGAACGCACCGACCATCGGCACCACCAAAAACGCCATGTGCGACGGGCCAAAGCGTTCAGTGATCGCCTGCATGTTGGCGATTGCTGTTGGCGTTGCACCGAGGCCAAAACCGCAGTGACCCGCAGCCAGCACTGCCGCATCGTAGTTTTTGCCCATCATGCGCCAGGTAACAAAGATGGCATACAACGCCATGAAGATGGTCTGTACCACCAGAATCGCCAACATCGGCAGCGCCAGCGAAGCCAGTTCCCACAGTTTCAGCCCCATCAGCGCCATCGCCAGGAACAACGACAGGCTTACGTTACCCAGCACGGATACCGCACGCTCAAAGACGCGGTAAAAGCCCATTATTGACAGACCGTTGCTCAGAATCACGCCAACAAACAGTACACAGACGAAGGTCGGCAGTTCAAAAGCTGTGCCAGCCAAAAGTTGCGCAACAATTTTCCCCACCGTCAGGCAGATAGCAATCAGCGCGATAGTTTCAATCAGCACCAGCGAGGTGATCATGCGGCCCACATCCGGCTTTTCGAACGCCGTCGGGACTTCCTGGTCATCCGGAATACCGTTCGGCGTGGTGGAGTGTTTCACCAGATAGCGCGCTACCGGACCGCCAATCAAGCCGCCCAGCACCAAACCGAACGTTGCACAGGCCATCGCCACTTCCGTCGCATTGGTGAAGCCATAACGTTCAATGAACAATTTACTCCATGCAGCTCCCGTACCGTGACCGCCGGAAAGCGTAATAGAACCGGCCAACAGCCCCATCAGCGGATCAAGCCCTAACAGGCTAGCCATACCAATGCCAATGGCATTTTGCATCACCAACAGACCAACAACCACAATCAAGAAGATGCCAACCACACGCCCACCGGCACGCAAACTGGCAATGTTGGCGTTCAGGCCAATGGTGGCGAAGAATGCCAGCATTAACGGATCGCGCAGGGACATATCAAAGTTGACTTCCCAGCCCATGCTTTTTTTCAGTACCAGTAGCGCCAGCGCCACCAACAAACCGCCCGCAACAGGTTCCGGTATGGTGTATTTCTTCAAAAAGGAGACGGAATGGACCAACTTACGCCCGAGCAGCAACGTCAGCGTTGCGGCAACAAGCGTTGCTAAAGTATCGAGATGAAACATAGTTACTCCTTTGTGTCCGCATCACTCTTTCATACTCGTCATACTTCATCGCGCAGTGGCAACTTCATGAACTATGACGGGTATCGAGTTATGCTTTCCTGGGTCAAATTCTCAGCTGTTAATGAACAAATGGCATGGATTTTAAGCAGAAAAATACCAAAAGTTATATAAAAAAGTTCATTTATCTCATTTAAATATTTAGAAGAGGACGTAGCAAACGTTTGCTTTTCTCTTTCGGTCAGCTAAAATGCCCGCTTTGCTACCACGGGATTGTTTTCGATGTCTGTTTCCACCCTCGAGTCAGAAAATGCGCAACCGGTTGCGCAGACTCAAAACAGCGAACTGATTTACCGTCTTGAAGATCGTCCGCCGCTTCCTCAAACCCTGTTTGCCGCCTGTCAGCATTTGCTGGCAATGTTCGTTGCGGTGATCACGCCAGCGCTATTAATCTGCCAGGCGCTGGGTTTACCGGCACAAGACACGCAACACATTATTAGTATGTCGCTGTTTGCCTCCGGTGTGGCATCGATTATTCAAATTAAGGCCTGGGGTCCGGTTGGCTCCGGGCTGTTGTCTATTCAGGGCACCAGCTTCAACTTTGTTGCCCCGCTGATTATGGGCGGTACCGCGCTGAAAACCGGTGGTGCTGATGTTCCTACCATGATGGCGGCTTTGTTCGGCACGTTGATGCTGGCAAGTTGCACCGAGATGGTGATCTCCCGTGTTCTGCATCTGGCGCGCCGCATTATTACGCCGCTGGTTTCTGGCGTTGTGGTGATGATTATCGGCCTGTCGCTAATTCAGGTGGGGCTGACCTCAATTGGCGGCGGTTACGCAGCCATGAGCGATAACACCTTCGGCGCACCGAAAAATCTGCTGCTGGCAGGCGTGGTCTTAGCCTTAATTATCCTGCTTAACCGTCAACGTAACCCTTACTTACGCGTGGCCTCACTGGTGATTGCGATGGCGGCCGGATATGCGCTGGCGTGGTTTATGGGCATGTTGCCAGAAAGCAACGAACCGATGACGCAAGAACTGATTATGGTGCCAACGCCGCTCTATTACGGTCTTGGCATTGAATGGAGTCTGCTGCTGCCGCTGATGCTAGTCTTTATGATCACTTCGCTGGAAACCATTGGCGATATCACGGCGACCTCTGACGTTTCCGAACAGCCAGTGTCCGGTCCGCTGTACATGAAACGCCTGAAAGGCGGCGTGCTGGCAAACGGCCTGAACTCGTTTGTTTCAGCGGTGTTTAACACC
Source organism: Escherichia sp. Lx600-2 (assembly GCF_036662595.1). Lineage (NCBI taxonomy): Bacteria > Pseudomonadati > Pseudomonadota > Gammaproteobacteria > Enterobacterales > Enterobacteriaceae > Escherichia > Escherichia sp. Lx600-2. The sequence goes on from NZ_JAYQWM010000042.1 coordinate 25,315, forward strand.
TTCCCGAACTCCTGCTTCGGGCAGAACAACGGAGTGATCCAGTTGACCGGTGTTGCCAGCCGCTATGTCGGTTTTGTCGTCGCGCTGATGTTGATCGTGCTGGGTCTGTTCCCGGCAGTGAGCGGTTTTGTACAACACATTCCAGAACCGGTTCTGGGCGGCGCAACGCTTGTAATGTTTGGCACCATCGCCGCCTCCGGTGTGCGTATCGTTTCTCGTGAGCCGCTGAACCGTCGGGCGATTCTGATTATCGCCCTGTCGCTGGCGGTTGGTCTGGGCGTGTCTCAGCAGCCGCTGATTTTGCAGTTTGCCCCTGAATGGCTGAAAAACCTGCTCTCCTCCGGGATCGCCGCGGGCGGTATTACTGCCATCGTGCTGAATCTGATTTTCCCACCAGAAAAACAGTAATTCACTGGCGGCGGTAAGATAATTACCGCCGCAGTCTCACCTCTTTCACCATTCCCGCCTTGAGGATTGCGCGTAAATCGTGCATAACTCCCTTATGTGCATTTCACGGGATGGAAGACCATGAAATTTATTGGGAAGCTGCTTCTCTACATTCTCATCGCTCTGTTAGTGGTGATCGCTGGCCTCTATTTTCTTCTGCAAACCCGCTGGGGAGCAGAACATATCAGCGCATGGGTTTCCGAGAATAGCGACTATCATCTGGCCTTCGGGGCGATGGATCACCGTTTTTCCGCGCCATCTCATATCGTGCTGGAGAACGTCACGTTTGGTCGTGATGGTCAGCCCGTGACCCTGGTGGCAAAAAGTGTCGACATTGCGCTAAGCAGTCGGCAACTGACCGAACCACGCCATGTCGATACCATCCTGCTGGAAAACGGGACGCTGAATCTCACCGGCCAGACCGCGCCGCTACCGTTCAAAGCCGATCGTCTGCAACTGCGTGATATGGCGTTTAATAGCCCGAATAGCGAATGGAAACTGAGCGCGCAGCGGGTAAATGGCGGCGTGGTTCCGTGGTCACCAGAAGCCGGTAAAGTGCTGGGTATGAAAGCGCAGATTCAGTTTAGTGCCGGATCGCTTTCGCTCAATGATGTTCCTGCCACCAATGTACTGATTGAAGGCAGTATTGATAACGATCGCGTTACGCTGACTAACCTGGGTGCCGACATCGCGCGCGGGACATTAACCGGAAACGCGCAGCGTAACGCCGACGGCAGCTGGCAAGTGGAAAATCTGCGCATGGCGGATATCCGTCTACAAAGCGAAAAATCGCTAACCGACTTCTTTGCGCCATTACGCTCTGTCCCGTCGTTGCAGATTGGTCGCCTGGAAGTGATCGATGCTCGTCTGCAAGGTCCGGACTGGGCGGTGACCGACCTCGATCTCAGCTTGCGCAACATGACCTTCAGTAAAGATGACTGGCAGACACAGGAAGGCAAACTGTCGATGAACGCTAGCGAGTTCATTTATGGTTCGCTGCATTTATTTGACCCGATTATAAACGCGGAATTTTCCCCGCAGGGCGTAGCGCTGCGCCAGTTCACCAGCCGCTGGGAAGGGGGTATGGTCAGAACGTCAGGGAACTGGCTGCGTGACGGGAAAACGTTGATCCTTGATGATGCGGCAATTGCCGGGCTGGAATATACCTTGCCGAAAAACTGGCAACAGTTGTGGATGGAAACGACACCCGGCTGGTTAAACAGCCTGCAACTGAGGAGATTTAGCGCCAGCCGCAATCTGATCATTGATATCGACCCTGACTTCCCGTGGCAGCTCACCGCGCTCGATGGTTACGGTGCCAACCTGACGCTGGTTACCGATCATAAATGGGGCGTCTGGAGTGGTTCGGCGAATCTGAATGCCGCCGCCGCGACGTTTAATCGTGTTGATGTCCGTCGTCCGTCTCTGGCGCTAACCGCCAACAGCAGCACGGTGAATATCAGCGAACTGAGTGCATTTACTGAAAAAGGCATTCTGGAAGCCACTGCCAGTGTTTCACAAACGCCACAACGTCAGACCCATATCAGCCTGAATGGACGCGGTGTGCCGGTGAATATTTTGCAACAGTGGGGATGGCCTGAATTACCGTTGACTGGCGACGGCAATATTCAGCTTACCGCCAGTGGCGATATTCAGGCCAATGTCCCGTTGAAACCTACGGTTAGCGGGCAATTGCATGCCATGAACGCCGCAAAGCAGCAAGTGACTCAAACCATGAATGCGGGCGTAGTTTCCAGTGGTGAAGTTACGTCGGCAGAGCTGGTGCAGTAAACATCAATCTCGCCGGGTACGACTCAGACGTACCCGGCATTCCATCAATAGATTACAACGTAATTGTCAGCGCATTCCCTTGAGGCGTCACCACCAGCCCCTGCTCACTTTCAGCCTGCGAACCGCCTTGCAGACCATTTACTTTCACAATATTGCGCAAGCACAGTGTCCAGTTCCTCGCCTCGCCCGCACCAGTCACAGTAATCGTGTTACCAGTACGTGTTGCTTTTAGAGTAAAGATCACCGAACCGTCAGCAGCGGGCACTTCACAGACAGCTTCATGCCCGTCTTGCAGATTAAAGAGCTGGAATGCCGTGCCTTCGTGCCACGCGTAATCGGGACGTTGATCGTTGTTGCCCAGCGCCAGTAGGGTGTTATCACGCACATAAACGGGCAGACTCAGGAAGCCGTGCTGCTGTTTATGCCAGCGACTACCGTCGAGCTCATCATTGTGCCACAGGTGTGTCCAGCGACCTTCCGGCAAGTAGAACTGCACCTCGCCCGCCTCAGTGAACACCGGAGCAACCATCACGTTGTCGCCTAGCATGTATTGACGGTCAAGGTAATCACAAGCCGGATCGTCCGGGAACTCCATCATCATGGCCCGCATCATCGGCGTACCCCGCGCGTTCGCACGCGCAGCTTCACGATACAGATACGGCATCATGCGGCATTTCAGTTGCGTGAAGAAGCGCACCACATCACAGGACTCATCATCGTAGGCCCACGGCACACGATAAGATTTGCTGCCATGTAAACGACTATGGCTGGAGAGCAAACCAAACGCGCACCAGCGTTTGTAAACGTGCGCCGGCGCGGTATTCTCAAAGCCGCCGATATCGTGGCTCCAGAAGCCAAAACCTGAAAGGCCAATAGACAAACCACCGCGCAGGCTTTCCGCCATTGATTCGTAGTTAGCGTAACAGTCGCCACCCCAGTGTACCGGGAATTTCTGCGCACCGACGGAGGCCGAGCGGGCAAACAAGACAGCTTCTTCCTCACCAACGGTGTCCTTGAGCACGTTCCACACCAGTTCGTTGTAGATGTACGCATAATGGTTATGCATTTTCTGCGGATCGGAACCGTCAAACCACTGAACATCGGTTGGGATACGTTCGCCAAAGTCGGTCTTAAAGCAATCAACGCCCATCGCGACCAGACCTTTCAGTTTGTCGGCGTACCATTTGCAGGCATCCGGATTGGTAAAGTCATAAATCGCCAGACCTGGCTGCCATTTATCCCACTGCCACAGCGAACCGTCCGGACGTTTGAGTAAATAACCTTTCTCTTGTAACTCTTTAAAGACGGGGGATTTTTGCCCGATATAGGGGTTAATCCAGACGCAGATTTTCAGCCCTTTCGCTTTCAGGCGGCGGATCATCCCTTCCGGGTCCGGGAAAGTCAGCGGGTCCCACTCAAAATCGCACCACTGGAAGGCTTTCATCCAGAAACAGTCAAAGTGGAAAACATGCAGCGGCAGATTGCGTTCAGCCATACCATCGATAAAGCTGTTTACCGTCGCTTCGTCGTAGTTGGTGGTAAATGATGTGGTTAGCCACAGGCCGAAGGACCATGCGGGCGGCAGCGCCGGACGACCAGTAAAACGGGTATAACGATCAAGTACCGCTTTCGGCGTCGGACCGTCGATAACAAAGTATTCGAGATATTCGCTCTCAACGCTGAACTGCACTTTGGAGACTTTCTCCGATCCCACTTCAAAAGAGACACACTGGGGGTGATTGACCAGCACCCCATAGCCACGGTTAGTCATATAGAACGGGATATTTTTATACGCCTGTTCAGTACTTGTGCCGCCGTCCCGGTTCCAGGTTTCTACCGTCTGACCATTGCGCACCAGGGCAGTAAAGCGCTCTCCCAGACCATAAACTGTTTCGCCAACGCCAAGATCAAGCCGCTCAAACATATAATTTCGTTGATTATTCGTGTCCTGCACGTAGCCATTATTTTTCACCTGACTACCGGTAATACGTTCACCGTTGCGCAGAAAATCGAGTGACCAGAACTCACCTTTGCTGACACGCGCGCTTAAGTTGCCACTTTTAAACTCAGCATAACGTTCTGTGTTTTCGATTGTGACCTTCACATCCTGCAAAATATTGAGCGGATAATGAGGACCGTTATTCAGCGCCCCCTGAAAATGCTCAATCCGCACCCCGACAATACCTTCCTGTGGGGAGAAAAAGCGCAGCGTAAATAAAGGCGTATCAAGCTGCCAGGTACGTTCACGCACATCACGGGGGGCAGCATAGACCACCATTTCATTACCCTGCTGTTCAACCTCGAACACCTGAAGCGGGTGAATCAAATTGAGGCCAGGTTGAATCAACCAGTTTCCATCGCTAATTTTCATTGCCGTTCCTTAGTTCTGCACTTCTTGAGAGGTGAATTGTTGCTGGCAACGGCGTTTACCCTGAGCCAGCTGTTCCATAACGGTTTTCAGATTGTGCGTCGTGAGTGAGTAGTAGCGTTTAGCGATAATCGCGCTCAGCAAATAACAGATCGCCGGAACAATCGTGAATAGCGCGATAATGATGCTAATCGTGGCGCTGTTCTGCGCTTTTTCTGCCGCATCATATCCGCCATAAGCCAGCATCCAGCCGATAAGAGCGCCGCCGAAGGCCAACCCCAGTTTGAGCACAAACAGCGTGCCAGCAAAACTGATCCCGGTCAGGCGTTTACCATTGCACCACTCGCCGTAGTCGACGGTATCGGACATCATTACCCACTGGATAGGTGTCACCAGTTGATGCAACACACCAATCACGAAGATGAAGACAAACATAGTGATGCTGGCCTGCATGGGAACAAAGAACATCGCGAGGCTAATCACTGCCAGCAGGGCGTTCGTCCACCAGAAAATAGTGACTTTACATTTCCAGTCGGTCAGCGGTTTTGCCAGTGCGGAACCAATCAGGTTACCCACGCAATAAGTGGTGAGAAAAGCGACAAACACTTCCGGCGTACCCAAAATCCATGTGACGTAATACATCATCGCCCCACCGCGTACGCACACCGCCAGGATATTGAAAATGGTTAGTAAACCGACAATCCGCCACTGGTCGTTTTGCCAGATATCACGTAAATCTTCCCGCATAGACGTCGTTGTAGGTGGTGCTTCAATGCGTTCTTTAGTAGTGAAGAAACAGAATGCCAGCATCATGAATGCCACCACGGAAAGGACCGCGATACCGCCCTGGAAACCGAGTGGTTTATTATCACCACCAATTAAATTAACCAGTGGCATCATCAGAACAGTAGAGAGCATGCCTCCCGCGGTCGCCAGCACAAAACGCCAGGATTGCAGCGAGATACGCTGAGTCGGGTCATTGGTGATTACACCACCCAATGCGCAGTAAGGGATATTGACGACGGTATAAAGTAAGGTAAGTAGGGTGTAAGTAATTGCTGCATAGATCATTTTACCGTTCATACTGAGATCTGGCGTGCTATAGGCCAGTACACAGACGATCCCGAATGGCAGTGCGCCAAACAGTACCCACGGACGAAATTTACCCCAGCGAGAGCGCGTTCGATCGGCCAACAACCCCATGCAAGGATCGGAAATCGCATCCAGTGCACGAGCGACCAAAAACATAGTTCCGACAAATCCGGCAGGAATGCCAAAAATATCGGTATAAAAGAACATCATATATAACATTACGTTATCGAAAATAATGTGGCTGGCGGCGTCTCCCATGCCATAACCAATTTTCTCTTTAACGGACAACACTTCACTCTTCATCTGCTTTTCCTTGATGCTATAGGGGTGCTGAGACCGATAACGCATTTTGTAAACCATCCCTGTGAGAGCGAATATTCCGATATCTGGTTATTAATTTATGATTCTTGTTTTATGTGATCGTGGTAGCGTTAATTCCGCTCATATATCATTGTAAAATATGGGTTTTATATGAACTATAATGCTTTCGTGATAATACTCTGCGTGTATTAGGCGGAAAAAACTGATCTGGGGGATGTAGAAACTCAAGGAAGTAGCTATAATGCGCCCCGCCTCCATGTAGCAATCGAGGCGCGGAAGATCGTCGTCTCCGGTGAGGCGGCTGGACTTCAAATCCAGTTGGGGCCGCCAGCGGTCCCGGGCAGGTTCGACTCCTGTGATCTTCCGCCAAAATGCCTCTTCTGACGTTCTCCAATCCCTTGTAATACTGTCAATCCAGAGATTTTCTACTGCTCAATATTCAATCGGCTTCAGGAATACCTGATCAAAGGTTTTGTGATGGACGATGAGCGACTGAAGAATCCGCCTGTCGGTTCTTCTGTCCTCGAACGCATCCGCGATATTCGCGCCAGCATGCGCCGTGTTTATTTGCAGGTGATTTGCCCCCCTGCTGACTCTCAGCCAACTGTATCGCCATTAAGGTGAAGATGTTGTTTTACACGCTTCTGCACACCCTTTTTTATACGACTGTTCTATTCCTTTAACAGCTGGCAAAAAAACTGACCTATAAACTTCACCAATAATCAGACTGCCATTAAGATTAATTTGTTCATTTAATATATCAAATCAACTTGTTTTATTTTTACTATCAAAAATAGCTCATTGCCTTACTATAATTAATATATAAATTCGGTGATTAATTCTTAACATGCTTTTGCTAATAATCTCAATTGCTGGCCCTATAATATTGCGCTAGCATTGTTTTCTGGTTGTATCAGCGATACTCAAAAATTCTTAATACAATACTCATTCGACTGGTACTTATTTGTAACTCAGTTATATTTTGTCGCCCGGTGATTCAGAAGAATGCAAAAAACGGCTACCACTCCATCAAAAATACTTGATCTCACTGCCGCGGCATTTTTACTTGTCGCCTTTCTGACGGGTATTGCGGGCGCTCTCCAGACTCCCACCCTAAGTATATTCCTCGCAGATGAACTGAAAGCCCGTCCTATAATGGTAGGTTTTTTCTTCACCGGTAGCGCTATTATGGGAATTCTGGTCAGTCAATTTCTGGCAAGGCACTCCGATAAACAAGGCGACCGTAAATTACTGATTCTGCTATGTTGCTTATTTGGAGTGCTGGCCTGCACGCTTTTTGCGTGGAATCGCAACTACTTCATTCTCCTCTCAACGGGCGTACTTCTGAGTAGTTTTGCTTCTACCGCAAACCCGCAAATGTTCGCCCTCGCCCGTGAACACGCCGACAGAACAGGCCGTGAGACGGTCATGTTCAGTACATTTTTACGTGCTCAGATCTCGCTTGCCTGGGTTATCGGGCCACCGCTCGCTTATGAACTGGCAATGGGATTTAGTTTTAAAGTGATGTATCTCACCGCTGCCATCGCATTTGTTGTTTGCGGGCTGATAGTCTGGTTGTTTTTGCCATCAATACAAAGACATGTTCCTGTCGTTACCCAACCCGTAGAAATTTTACCCTCCACCCATAGGAAGCGGGATACGCGGCTACTTTTTGTGGTCTGTTCAATGATGTGGGCGGCGAATAATCTCTACATGATAAATATGCCGCTATTTATTATTGATGAACTGCATCTAACCGATAAACTGGCTGGAGAAATGATTGGTATCGCTGCCGGTCTGGAAATTCCGATGATGTTAATCGCAGGCTATTACATGAAACGTATTGGCAAGCGACTATTAATGATCATTGCTATCGTGAGTGGAATGTGTTTTTACGCCAGCGTACTCATGGCGACGACTCCGGCAGTTGAGCTGGAATTGCAAATTCTTAACGCCATCTTCCTTGGTATTCTCTGTGGTATCGGCATGCTTTATTTTCAGGACCTGATGCCTGAAAAAATAGGCTCTGCGACAACGTTATATGCAAATACTTCACGCGTCGGCTGGATTATCGCCGGCTCTGTTGACGGAATTATGGTTGAAATCTGGAGCTACCACGCGTTGTTCTGGCTGGCGATAGGGATGTTGGGTATTGCGATGATTTGCTTGCTGTTTATTAAAGATATTTAGCTCACCAGTCTGGACTAAGAAAAATCGGCGTGGCGCAAACAGAGCCATCCTCGCCATTTTTGCTATCATGCCTGCATACATAAACGACAAAACAGTATGCAGAGGGAAAAATGGGTTCCACCAGAAAGGGGATGCTGAACGTTCTGATTGCCGCCGTGTTGTGGGGAAGTTCAGGGGTCTGCGCGCAATACATCATGGAGCAAAGCCAGATGTCGTCGCAGTTTTTGACTATGACGCGTTTGATATTCGCCGGTTTGATTCTGCTGACGCTGTCATTTGTTCATGGCGATAAAATTTTTTCTATTATTAACAATCACAAAGATGCCATTAGTCTGCTGATTTTTTCCGTGGTTGGCGCGCTAACCGTACAGCTCACCTTTTTACTGACCATCGAAAAATCGAATGCTGCCACGGCAACGGTGTTGCAATTCCTCTCACCGACGATTATCGTCGCCTGGTTCTCACTGGTACGTAAATCGCGTCCGGGCATTCTGGTTTTTTGCGCTATTTTGACATCGCTGGTCGGGACTTTTTTATTGGTGACACACGGTAATCCGACGTCATTATCGATCTCTCCTGCCGCGTTATTCTGGGGAATTGCCTCGGCATTTGCTGCGGCATTCTATACCACCTATCCCTCAACGCTGATTGCCCGCTATGGCACGTTACCAGTCGTCGGCTGGAGTATGCTGATTGGCGGTCTGATTCTGTTGCCTTTTTATGCCAGACAAGGAACAAACTTTGTCGTTAACGGCAGTTTGATTCTGGCGTTTTTTTATTTGGTGGTCATTGGTACATCTCTGACATTTAGCCTGTACCTGAAAGGAGCACAATTAATTGGCGGTCCAAAAGCCAGCATTTTAAGCTGTGCAGAACCATTAAGTAGCGCGCTGCTCTCTTTGCTGTTGCTGGGGATCACGTTCACATTGCCGGACTGGCTGGGAACGCTGCTGATTCTGTCATCGGTAATTTTGATTTCAATGGATTCCCGTCGCCGCGCCAGAAAAATAAATCGTCCAGCGCGGCATGAGTGAGAATTACCAGCCAGGCACCGCGCCACCGTTAAAGATGGTTTCTGCCGCTTTTGCGACTTCGGGTGATTGATAAGATTGCAGAAATTCCTTCACGTTTTCTGCATTCTTATTATCTTCCCGTGCCACCAAAATATTCACATACGGCGAATTTTTATCTTCAATAAATACGCTGTCGTGCACCGGAGAAAGCCCGGTCTGCTGAATGTAAGTGGTGCTGATAATCGCCACATCAACTTTGGGATCATCCAGTACGCGCGGGAGCTGCGCCCCCTCGAGTTCCATAATCTGCAAATGACGAGGATTCTCGGTTATATCCAGCGCGGTAGGTAGTAACCCTTTTCCCTCTTTCAGAGTAATTAGCTTCTCTTTTTGCAACAGTAAAAGCGCGCGACCAAGGTTGGTCGGATCGTTGGGGATCGCCACTGTCGCGCCTTCTTTTATTTGCGCCACGGTTTTTATTTTTTTGGAATAACCCGCCATGGGGAAGACAAACGTATTTCCCACCGCTACCAGTTTATAACCATGCGCCTGATTATCTTGTTCAAGAAAGGGTCGATGCTGGAAGACGTTCGCATCAAGCTCGCCATGATTTGTCGCATCGTTCGGTAGCAACGAACCGCTAAAACCTACCAGTTCAACATCGAGGCCATATTTCTCTTTTGCCACCTTTTTAGCGACTTCCGCGACATCTTGTTCTGCGCCATTTATAACGCCAACTTTAATGTGTTTTGCATCGCTGCTACTCTGGTCGCAACCTGCCAGCAGAATTCCGGCCAGCAATAATGCGGCCCCCGCCCGTAGATGATGTGTTGTCAGTTTCACTTTTTTATCCTTTTTTTAATCATTAACTGACTATAATGGCAAGATCGGTGATGCTGCCAACTTACTGATTTAGTGTATGATGGTGTTTTTGAGGTGCTCCAGTGGCTTCTGTTTCTATCAGCT
>NZ_JAYQWM010000043.1:0-34884 GCF_036662595.1 Escherichia sp. Lx600-2
GGAACGGTCTGCGTTGTCGGGAAGATGCGTGATCTGATCCTTCAACTCAGCAAAAGTTCGATTTATTCAACAAAGCCTGAGAAAGTTTATCAGCCCGGTAACTATGTATGACCGGGCTGATTGCCAGATGCGGCAAAAAGCTTTATCTGGCCTACAGTTAGCACTACTCTTTCGGGTCTTTTCCCGCCAGCAGTTTATCCAGCTCATCACCGCCTACATGACGGAAATCCTGCCCCTTCACGTAGTAGAAGATAAACTCACAAATATTCTGGCAGCGGTCGCCAATACGTTCGATAGAACGCGCACAGAATAGCGCGGTAAGTACGCTCGGAATGGTACGCGAATCTTCCATCATGTAGGTCATCAGTTGACGAACAATACCTTCATACTCCTGATCGACTTTTTTATCTTCACGATAAATACGTACCGCTTCGTCAATGTCCATCCGCGCGAACGCGTCCAGCACGTCGTGCAGCATCTGGATGGTATGACGGCCCAGCGACTCTAGACTTACCAGCAACGGCTGATGCTGCTGGGAGAATTTCTCCAGCGCAGTACGGCAGATTTTGTCCGCCACGTCGCCAATACGCTCCAGCTCGGCAATGGTTTTACTGATCACCATAACCAGTCGCAGGTCGCTCGCCGTCGGCTGGCGTTTGGCAATAATGCGCACGCAGGCTTCATCGATCGCCACTTCCATCATGTTGACGTTCTTGTCGCCTTCGATGACGCGCTTCGCCAGATCGCTGTCCTGGTTGTGCATCGCGGTGATTGCATCAGAAAGCTGCTGCTCCACCATGCCGCCCATGGTCATCACCTGCGTGCGGATACTTTCCAGTTCGGCGTTGAACTGGCCGGAAATATGTTTATTAAGATTGAGACTGTCCATAACGCACTCCTGAATCAACCGTAACGACCGGTGATGTAGTCTTCTGTTTGTTTCTTCGCTGGCTTGGTGAACAGATCGTCCGTGTTGCTGAACTCAATCAATTCGCCCAGGTACATAAACGCCGTGTGGTCGGAACAACGCGCAGCCTGCTGCATGTTGTGGGTGACGATCACCACGGTGTAATCCTGCTTCAGTTCGGTGATCAGCTCTTCAATACGCCCGGTAGAGATAGGGTCGAGCGCCGAACACGGTTCGTCGAGCAGCAGCACTTCCGGGCGAATGGCGATACCACGCGCAATACACAGACGCTGTTGCTGACCGCCAGAGAGAGAGTAACCGCTCTGATGCAATTTATCTTTGGTTTCGTTCCACAATGCGGCTTTGGTCAATGCCCACTGCACGCGCTCGTCCATGTCGGCACGGGAGAGCTTCTCAAACAGACGAACGCCAAAGGCGATGTTGTCGTAGATGGACATCGGGAACGGCGTCGGTTTCTGGAACACCATGCCCACTTTCGCACGCAGCAGGGCGATATCCTGAGAGTTGGTAAGGATGTTGTCGCCATCAAGCAGAATTTCACCTTCTGCGCGCTGCTCCGGGTACAGTTCAAACATTTTGTTGAAGGTACGCAGCAGCGTCGATTTACCGCAGCCGGACGGCCCGATAAACGCCGTAACCTGGTTTTTAGCGATATCCAGGTTGATGTTTTTCAGGGCATGGAATTTGCCGTAGTAGAAGTTCAAATTACGAACCTGAATTTTACTCGGGGCAGTTTCAACCATACTCATTGCAATCTTTTCCTCATCGTGCCTGATGCACTTCGCTAATCAGGCTTACCGTAGGCCGGATCAGGCGTTCACGCCGCATCCGGCAAAGTGTTAACCGTGTACAGAGTCAAAAAGGCGCTCGGTCGGTCCCCTCGCCCCTCTGGGGAGAGGGTGAGGGGAAAACCGTGTCAGCAATATCAACCGTGTTTATTCTTCGCAAAAACAACGCGCGCCAGAATGTTCAGCAGCAGTACGCACAGGGTAATGATCAATACCCCGGCCCAGGCCAGTTGCTGCCATTCCGCAAACGGGCTCATCGCAAACTTAAAGATCGTCACCGGCAGGTTGGCGATCGGCTGCATCATGTCCGTGCTCCAGAACTGGTTGGAGAGCGCGGTAAACAGCAGCGGCGCGGTTTCACCGGCAATACGGGCAATCGCCAGCAGGATACCGGTCATGATCCCAGACACCGACGCTTTCAGCGTAATCGCGGAGATCATCTTCCACTTCGGTGTACCCAGCGCATAAGCCGCTTCACGCAGGCTGTCCGGCACCAGTTTCAGCATGTTCTCGGTGGTGCGGATAACAATCGGTACCTGCAACAGCGCCAGAGCAATCACGCCCGCCCAACCGGAGAAGTGCTCCATCTGCGCCACCACGATGGTGTAAACAAACAGACCAACCACAATCGACGGTGCGGAGAGCAAAATGTCGTTAATAAAGCGAATCACTTCTGCCAGCCAGGATTTACGACCATATTCCGCCAGATAAATCCCCGCCATAATGCCCAGCGGCGTACCGAATACCGTGGCCCACAAAATTAACAGGCCGCTACCCGCCAGGGCGTTCGCCAGACCACCACCTTCCGTATTGGGCGGCGGCGTCATTTCAGTAAACAGCGCCAGCGACATACCGTCGATACCGCGGGTGATGGTGGACATTAAAATCCAGATCAGCCAGAACAGACCGAAGGCCATCGTCGCCATCGAGAGCGTCAGCGCAATACGGTTTTTGAGGCGGCGACGCGCCTGCATTTTGCGGCGGGATTCCGCCAGCGCCGCAGTGGTTTGCATTTCAACCATAGCCATTAGCGAGCCCCCTCATTCTTAGCCAGGCGCATAATCATAAACTTCGATGCGGCGAGGACGATGAAGGTAATCACAAACAGGATCAGGCCCAGTTCCATCAGTGCAGCAACGTGCAGACCGGATTCCGCTTCGGCAAATTCGTTCGCCAGCGCAGAGGTGATACTGTTGCCCGGCATATACAGCGAGGCGCTGTCGAGCTGGTAGGTGTTACCGATGATAAAAGTCACCGCCATGGTTTCACCGAGCGCGCGGCCCAGCCCCAGCATAATGCCGCCGATAACACCATTTTTGGTGAACGGAAGAACGATACGCCAGATAACCTCCCAGGTGGTGCAGCCAATACCGTAGGCCGACTCTTTCATCATCACCGGGGTTTGTTCGAACACATCGCGCATTACCGCCGCAATGTACGGAATAATCATGATGGCGAGGATCACGCCTGCCGCGAGGATACCGATACCAAATGCCGGGCCAGAGAACAGCGCGCCGACAATCGGGATATTCGACATGATATTGCCGACCGGCTCCTGGAAGTAAACGGCGAACAGCGGCGCAAAGATAAACAGGCCCCACATGCCGTAAACGATACTTGGAATGGCTGCCAGCAGCTCAATGGCGATACCCAGCGGGCGTTTCAGCCAGCCAGGCGCAAGCTCAGTCAGGAACAGGGCGATACCGAAACTCACCGGGACGGCGATCAGCAGCGCGATAAACGAAGTCACCAACGTACCGTAGATCGGCACCAGCGCCCCGTAGATATCGTTCGGCGCATCCCACTCTTTGGTCCACAGGAAAGCCAGACCAAATTTCTGAATGCTCGGCCATGAGGAGATGATCAGAGAGACAATAATGCCACCCAACATCAATAGCACAATCAGCGCCGCCAGTTTTACCAGCACGCTGAAAATTATGTCGCCCTTTTTACCCGGTGGGTTAAAAGCAGGCTTGGTTGCAGCCATAAGTTACTCTTCAGTTAAACGCGTTTACAAAGTCATTTTGTAATGCCGGATAAGCCGTTTAATGCCTTATCCGGCCTGGAGTTTTATTAGTACAGCGGCTTGCCGCTACTGTCTTTAATATTGGTCTTCCACGCAGCGCGAACCTGTTCAACTACGCTATCCGGCAGGCTGGCGTAATCCAGGTCGTTCGCCTGTTTAGCCCCGGTTTTGTAAGCCCAGTCGAAGAACTTCAGCACTTCTGTGCCTTGTTCTGGTTTCTTCTGATCTTTGTGGATCAGAATGAACGTGGTAGAGGTAATAGGCCACGCATCTTCGCCTTTCTGGTTGGTCAGATCCTGAGCGAAGGTTTTGCTCCAGTCTGCACCTTTTGCTGCATTAGCGAAGTTTTCTTCAGTCGGCAAAACAGGTTTACCATCAGCGGAGATCAGTTTGGTGTACGCCAGGTTGTTTTGCTTCGCATAAGCATATTCAACGTAACCAATTGCACCCGGCAGACGCTGAACGAACGCAGCGATACCGTCGTTACCTTTACCACCCAGACCGATCGGCCATTTTACGGTAGAGCCAGTACCAACGTTGTTTTTCCACTCTTCATTCACTTTCGCCAGGTAGCTGGTGAAGACGAAGGAAGTCCCGGAGCCATCTGCGCGGCGCACTACAGCAATGTTCTGTGAAGGCAGTTTCAGACCCGGATTCAATTTGGCGATGGCTTCATCATCCCACTTCTTGATTTTGCCGAGGTAGATATCGCCGAGGGTTTTACCATCCAGCACCAGCTCACCAGACTTCAGACCTGGAATGTTAACCGCCAGCACCACGCCGCCAATCACGGTCGGGAACTGGAACAGACCTTCCTGAGCCAGTTTTTCGTCAGACAGCGGCGCGTCAGAAGCACCAAAATCAACGGTATTGGCGATAATCTGTTTTACGCCACCGGAAGAACCGATACCCTGGTAATTAACTTTATTACCGGTTTCTTTCTGGTAAGTGTCAGCCCATTTGGCATACACCGGCGCAGGGAAGGTTGCACCTGCACCTGTCAGGCTTGCTTCTGCAAACACAGAGAAAGCACTCATCGATAAGGTCGCGGCGACAACAGTTGCGACGGTGGTACGCATAACTTTCATAATGTCTCCTGGGAGGATTCATAAAGCATTGTTTGTTGGCTACGAGAAGCAAAATAGGACAAACAGGTGACAGTTATATGTAAGGTTTATGACAGTTTTATGACAGAGAGATAAAGTCTTCAGTCTGATTTAAATAAGCGTTTATATTCAGTTAATTACAAACATTAATAACGAAGAGATGACAGAAAAATTTTCATTCTGTGACAGAGAAAAAGTAGCCGAAGATGACGGTTTGTCACATGGAGTTGGCAGGATGTTTGATTAAAAACATAACAGGAAGAAAAATGCCCCGCTTACGCAGGGCATCCATTTATTACTCAACCGTTACCGATTTTGCCAGGTTACGCGGCTGGTCAACGTCGGTGCCTTTGATCAGCGCGACGTGGTAAGCCAGCAGCTGCAGCGGAACGGTGTAGAAGATCGGTGCAATCACCTCTTCCACATGCGGCATCTCGATGATGTGCATGTTATCGCTACCTACAAAACCAGCATCCTGATCGGCGAAGACGTACAGTTGACCGCCACGCGCACGAACTTCTTCAATGTTGGATTTCAGTTTTTCCAGCAATTCGTTGTTCGGCGCAACGACGATAACCGGCATATCCGCGTCAATCAGCGCCAGCGGGCCGTGTTTCAGCTCGCCAGCGGCGTAGGCTTCAGCGTGAATGTAAGAGATCTCTTTCAGCTTCAATGCGCCTTCCAGCGCGATTGGGTACTGATCGCCACGTCCCAGGAACAGCGCGTGATGTTTGTCAGAGAAATCTTCTGCCAAGGCTTCAATGCGTTTGTCCTGAGACAACATCTGCTCAATACGGTTCGGCAGCGCCTGCAGACCATGCACGATATCATGTTCAATGGAGGCATCCAGACCTTTCAGGCGAGACAGTTTCGCCACCAGCATCAGCAGCACGGTTAACTGGGTGGTGAATGCTTTAGTGGATGCCACGCCGATTTCCGTACCCGCGTTGGTCATCAGCGCCAGATCGGATTCGCGCACCAGAGAAGAACCCGGAACGTTACAGATTGCCAGCGAACCAAGGTAACCCAGCTCTTTCGACAGACGCAGGCCCGCTAGGGTATCCGCGGTTTCGCCAGACTGTGACAAGGTGATCATCAGGCTGTTACGACGCACGGCAGATTTGCGATAGCGGAATTCAGAGGCGATTTCGACGTCGCACGGAATACCTGCCAGCGATTCAAACCAGTAGCGGGAAACCATACCGGAGTTATAAGAAGTACCACAGGCGAGGATCTGAATATGCTCAACCTTCGACAGCAGTTCGTCGGCGTTCGGTCCCAGCTCGCTTAAATCAACCTGACCGTGGCTGATGCGCCCGGTAAGGGTGTTTTTGATCGCGTTCGGCTGTTCGTAGATCTCTTTCTGCATGTAGTGACGGTAAATACCTTTATCGCCCGCGTCATATTGCAGATTGGATTCGATATCCTGACGTTTTACTTCCGCGCCAGTTTTATCGAAGATGTTTACCGAACGGCGAGTGATTTCCGCAATATCGCCCTCTTCAAGGAAGATAAAGCGACGGGTCACCGGCAGCAGCGCCAGCTGGTCAGAAGCGATAAAGTTTTCACCCATACCCAGACCAATCACCAGCGGACTACCAGAACGTGCTGCCAGCAGGGTATCCGGGTGACGGGAGTCCATGATCACTGTACCGTACGCACCACGCAGTTGCGGGATAGCACGCAGAACAGCCTCACGCAGAGTACCGCCCTGTTTCAGCTCCCAGTTCACCAGATGGGCAATCACTTCGGTGTCGGTTTCAGAAACGAAGGTATAGCCACGCGCTTTTAACTCTTCACGCAGCGGTTCATGGTTTTCGATGATGCCGTTATGCACCACCACAATGTGTTCAGAAACATGCGGATGCGCGTTAACTTCTGAAGGTTCACCATGGGTCGCCCAGCGAGTGTGAGCAATACCGGTGCCGCCATGCAGAGGATGTTCTTCCGCTGCCTGAGCCAGCATCTGGACTTTACCGAGGCGACGCAGGCGGGTCATATGACCTTCCGCATCAACAACGGCCAGACCGGCAGAGTCATATCCGCGGTATTCCAGACGACGTAAACCTTCAAGAAGGATTTCTGCTACATCACGTTGCGCGATCGCGCCAACAATTCCACACATAGTTTTTGATTCCGATTTATATCGTTGTCGGTCAACCTGTATGCCCGTTTTTTCGGGCGCCCCGAGCCTTGTAGAGAGTGGGGTTATTTTTATAGTTACTGCTTGTGGGAGGGAGATTATGTTATCTCCTCATCCCATGTGACCGGATTACCCGGCCAGAATCACTTTTTCTTTACCGGACGACGCCAGCCTTCTTTCTGAGTCTGCGGCACACGGCTGATAGCTAATGCATTTTCGCCGACATTACGCGTCACAGTTGTACCCGCAGCAATGGTTGCACCTTTGCCTACTGTTACCGGGGCCACCAGCTGAGTGTCGGAACCGACAAACACATCGTCGCCGATAATGGTCTTAAATTTATTCGCACCATCATAGTTGCAGGTAATGGTTCCCGCACCGATGTTAACGTTATCGCCGATTTCTGCATCGCCCAGGTAAGTCAGATGGCCAGCTTTCGAGCCTTTACCCAGACGCGCTTTTTTCATCTCAACGAAGTTACCGACGTGTGCGCCTTCCAGCAACTCAGCACCGGGGCGCAGGCGGGCAAACGGACCGATGGTACAGGCTGCTGCCAGATTAGCATCTTCCACCACGGTATACGGGCTAATTTCGCAATCATCGCCAATCACGCTATTTTTAATCACGCATCCGGTGCCGATTTTCACGCGATTACCGAGAGTAACGTTGCCCTCGATGATAACGTTAGTATCAATTTCAACATCGCGCCCGTGAGTTAGCGTACCGCGCAGATCAAAACGGGTCGGATCGCGCAACATAACGCCGGCTAACAACAGTTTTTCGGCCTGTTCGGACTGGTAAACGCGCTCCAGACGAGAGAGTTGCAGGCGGTTATTCACGCCTTCAACTTCGCTTAAACGTTGTGGATGAACAGCAACTATTTCACGTCCTTCCTGATACGCCAGCGCAATAATGTCGGTGATGTAGTATTCGCCCTGAGCATTATTGTTGGTCAGCTTCGCCAGCCAGCGTTTCATATCTGCGCCGTTAGCGATCAGAATGCCGGTGTTGATTTCCTGAATCTGACGCTGCTCATCGGTGGCATCTTTATGCTCAACAATGCCAGTAACTTTGCCGTTTTCACGGGTGATACGTCCATAACCGGTCGGATCATCCAGTTTCACCGTCAGCAGACCAATGCCACCCTGCGGTTTAGCATCACGCAGACGCTGGAGTGTTTCGACAGAGATCAGCGGCACGTCGCCGTAGAGCATTAAAATGTCTTCATCATCGGCAAAGAAAGGTGCGGCCTGCTGCATGGCATGACCCGTACCCAGCTGCTCTGCCTGAAGCACCCAGTTCAGGTTGTCGTCTTTCAGCGCCTGTTTTAGCAGATCGCCGCCGTGACCATACACCAGGTGAACGTGCGCTGCGCCTAATTCATTCGCAGCATCAATGACATGCTGAACCATCGCTTTCCCGGCAAGGGTATGCAGCACTTTCGGAAGATCGGAATACATGCGCGTGCCTTTACCTGCGGCAAGGATCACTACGCTCATAACATTATTCAACATACGCGTCCTGACTGTAATTTGAGAACGAATTTAAACCGCTTCACCTTGAAAAAACTACATTTTTTTCATCGTGAAATGGACAGAGGATAAATTGTTCAATAACGGATTATCCCCGCTGACGAAAGCGCCATTTTCGACCATCGTCACGCCTTTTGTCTGCAGAAAATTAAGGCAGTACCTTCATTTAAGCGTCAGGTGGATGTTTTTGCTCTTATTTCGATCAATGAATAAACAGGAAAACCAGCTAAGAATTTTGCGGATTTATAAAAATGAGTTTAATTGCGGGATATAAAAATGCGCAGGATATAGCAGAACCAATCTCGCTGCGGCGCGCGAAAAAAAAGCCAGCCTGTTTCCAGACTGGCTTTTGTGCTTTTCAAGCCGGTGTTACATCGCTTTTTTGGTCAACTCGATAACGCGCAGCTGCGCGATCGCTTTGGCCAGTTCCGCAGACGCCTGAGCGTAATCTACGTCGCCGTGAGAGCTGCTAATGTGCTCTTCAGCCTTACGTTTCGCTTCCATGGCTCGCGCTTCGTCGAGATCCTGGCCGCGAATTGCGGTGTCGGCCAGAACGGTCACGTTGCCAGGCTGCACTTCAAGAATGCCGCCAGACAGATAGATAAACTCTTCGTGACCGTGCTGTTTCACGATGCGAATCATACCAGGCTTAATGGCGGTGAGCAGCGGTGCGTGGCCAGGGTAGATCCCCAGTTCACCTTCGCTACCCGTTACCTGGATTTTCTCGACCAGACCAGAGAACATTTGTTGCTCTGCGCTGACGACGTCCAGGTGGTAAGTCATTGCCATATCACCCTCCGATTAAGGCGTTAAAGTTTTTTGGCTTTTTCCACAGCTTCTTCGATGGAACCGACCATGTAGAACGCCTGCTCCGGCAGGTGATCGTATTCGCCTTCCATGATGCCTTTAAAGCCACGGATGGTGTCTTTCAGGGAGACGTATTTACCCGGAGAACCGGTGAATACTTCTGCCACGAAGAACGGCTGGGACAGGAAGCGCTGGATCTTACGAGCACGCGCTACCACCAGTTTGTCTTCTTCAGACAGTTCATCCATACCCAGGATGGCGATGATGTCTTTCAGTTCCTGATAACGTTGCAGGATGGACTGAACGCCACGCGCGGTGTCGTAGTGTTCCTGACCAACCACCAGCGGGTCCAGCTGACGGCTGGTGGAGTCCAGCGGGTCAACGGCCGGGTAGATACCCAGAGACGCGATCTGACGGCTCAGTACCACGGTTGCGTCAAGGTGCGCAAAGGTGGTTGCCGGAGACGGGTCAGTCAAGTCATCCGCAGGTACGTATACTGCCTGTACGGAGGTGATAGAACCGGTTTTGGTGGAGGTGATACGTTCCTGCAGAACGCCCATCTCTTCCGCCAGGGTCGGCTGATAACCTACCGCTGAAGGCATACGGCCCAGCAGTGCGGATACTTCCGTACCGGCCAGGGTGTAACGATAGATGTTGTCAACGAACAGCAGAACGTCACGACCTTCGTCACGGAATTTCTCAGCCATGGTCAGACCGGTCAGAGCAACGCGCAGACGGTTTCCCGGCGGCTCGTTCATCTGGCCATACACCAGGGATACTTTGTCGATAACGTTGGAGTCGGTCATTTCGTGGTAGAAGTCGTTACCCTCACGAGTACGTTCACCTACGCCCGCAAACACAGAGTAACCGGAGTGCTCGATCGCGATGTTACGAATGAGCTCCATCATGTTTACGGTTTTACCTACACCCGCACCACCGAACAGACCAACTTTACCGCCCTTAGCGAACGGACACATCAGGTCGATAACTTTGATACCGGTTTCCAGCAGTTCCTGAGAGTTTGACAGCTCTTCGTAGGAAGGTGCTGCGCGGTGAATCGCCCAACGCTCTTCTTCACCGATCTCGCCTTTCATGTCGACCGGTTCACCCAGTACGTTCATGATACGGCCCAGAGTCGCTTTACCTACCGGGACTTCGATCGGGTGTTCGAGGTCTTTTACATCCAGACCGCGACGCAGACCGTCGGAGGAACCCATTGCGATGGTACGCACGATACCGCCGCCGAGCTGCTGCTGAACTTCCAGCACCAGACGCTCATTACCATTTTGCACCTCAAGAGCATCGTACACGCGCGGTACGGCATCCTGAGGGAATTCGACGTCAACTACGGCGCCGATTACCTGGACAATCTTTCCAGTAGCCATCTTAAATCCTCTACGAAATAACCTGTTTAAACCGCGGCGGCCCCCGAGACGATCTCGGTGAGTTCCTGAGTAATGCTGGCCTGACGAGCTTTGTTGTATACCAACTGCAGCTCTTTAATCAGGCTGCCGCCATTGTCGGTCGCGGCTTTCATCGCCACCATACGGGCGGCCTGCTCGCTGGCCAGGTTTTCAACCACGCCCTGATAAACCTGAGATTCGACATAACGACGCAGCAGGGTATCCAGCAACGCCTTCGGATCGGGTTCGTACAGGTAATCCCAGGATTTATGTTTCAGATCATCATCATCTGATGCCGGTAACGGCAGCAGCTGGCTGATGGTCGGAACCTGAGCCATGGTGTTAATAAATTTGTTGCTGACAATGTAAAGCTTGTCCAGACGGCCTTCGTCGTAGGCCTGCAACATCACTTTTACCGGACCGATCAGTTCGGACAGGGAAGGGTTATCCCCCATGCCGGTGACCTGGGCAACAACATTGCCGCCCACGGAGTTGAAGAACGACACGCCTTTCGAGCCGATCATTGCGAGGTCGCATTGAACGCCTTTGTCGGTCCAGGTCTTCATTTCCGCCAGCAGTTTTTTGAACAGGTTAATGTTCAAACCACCGCACAAACCACGGTCGGTCGACACCACCAGGTAGCCCACGCGTTTAACGTCGCGTTCTTCCAGGTATGGGTGCTTATATTCCAGATTACCGTGTGCAAGGTGACCAATCACTTTGCGCATGGTTTCTGCATAAGGACGGCTGGCCGCCATGCGATCCTGCGATTTACGCATTTTGGAAGCGGCGACCATCTCCATCGCTTTAGTGATCTTTTGCGTGTTCTGGACGCTTGCGATCTTACTACGTATCTCTTTTGCGCCGGCCATGAGCTTCTCCTCAATGCCTTGCGGCCTGCCCTAAGGCAAGCCGCAAGACGTTACCAGGATTGGGTTGCTTTGAAGGAATCGAGGATGCCTTTCAGCTTGCCTTCGATTTCGTCGTTGTAGCCACCGGTCTGGTTGATCTCTTGCATCAACGGAGCGTGATCACGGTCGACGTAAGCCAGCAGAGCGGCTTCGAAGCTGCCGATTTTCGACAGTTCAACATCCGCCAGGTAACCACGTTCTGCTGCGAACAGAACCAGAGACTGCTGCGCAACGGACATCGGCGCATACTGTTTCTGTTTCAGCAGTTCGGTCACTTTTTGACCGTGGTCAAGCTGCTTACGAGTTGCATCGTCAAGGTCGGATGCAAACTGAGAGAACGCTGCCAGTTCACGATACTGTGCCAGAGCGGTACGGATACCACCGGACAGTTTTTTCATGATCTTGGTCTGTGCTGCACCACCAACACGGGATACGGAAATACCCGGGTTAACCGCAGGACGAATACCGGCGTTGAACAGGTTGGTTTCCAGGAAGATCTGACCATCGGTAATGGAGATTACGTTGGTCGGAACGAACGCAGAAACGTCACCCGCTTGAGTTTCGATAATCGGCAGCGCGGTCAGTGAACCGGTTTTCCCTTTCACTTCACCTTTGGTGAAAGCTTCAACGTATTCGGCGTTAACACGCGCAGCACGCTCCAGCAGACGAGAGTGGAGGTAGAATACGTCGCCCGGGAATGCTTCACGTCCTGGCGGACGACGGAGCAGCAGGGAGATCTGACGGTAAGCAACAGCCTGTTTAGACAGGTCATCGTAAATGATCAGCGCATCTTCACCGCGGTCACGGAAGTATTCGCCCATTGCGCAACCGGCATACGGTGCCAGGTATTGCAGTGCAGCGGATTCAGACGCGGTTGCTACCACAACGATGGTGTTAGCCAGTGCGCCGTGCTCTTCCAGTTTACGTACCACGTTAGAAATGGTGGACGCTTTCTGGCCGATAGCGACATAGATACATTTGATACCGGAATCGCGCTGGTTGATGATGGCATCGATAGCCAGTGCGGTTTTACCTGTCTGACGGTCACCGATGATCAATTCACGCTGACCACGACCGATTGGGATCATGGAGTCAACGGCTTTATAACCGGTCTGTACCGGCTGATCTACGGACTGACGTTCGATAACGCCCGGAGCGATTGCTTCTACAGCAGAGAAGCCGTCGTGATCCAGCGGACCTTTACCGTCGATTGGTGCACCCAGAGTGTTAACCACACGGCCCAGCAGGCCACGGCCAACCGGAACTTCCAGGATACGGCCAGTACACTTAACTTTCATGCCTTCGGCAAGGTCAGCGTACGGACCCATAACAACCGCACCTACAGAGTCGCGCTCGAGGTTCAGTGCGATAGCGTAACGGTTACCCGGCAGGGAGATCATTTCACCCTGCATACAATCGGCCAGGCCGTGAATGCGGATAACACCGTCACTTACAGAAACAATAGTACCTTCGTTGTGAGCTTCACTCACAACATTGAACTGAGCAATGCGCTGCTTGATCAGTTCGCTGATTTCGGTGGAATTCAGTTGCATGCTCCAGTCCCCTTAAGACTGCAAGACGTCTGCAAGGCGCTCAAGACGACCGCGTACGCTGCCATCAATGACCATATCACCCGCTCGGATGATAACGCCTGCCATTACAGACTTATCGATTTTGCAATTCAGCTTAACTTTGCGTGACAGACGTTTTTCCATCGCAGCAGAAATTTTCGCGAGCTGTTGTTCACTCAGTGCGGCAGCGGAAATGACGTCTACCTCAGCGGTAGCCTCACTCACGGCACGCAGGTGAATAAACTGCTCCAGAACATCCGGGAGCGCGTTAAGACGACCATTCTCAGCCATAACCCGAATCAGGTTCTGACCGTTTTCGTCCAGTTGCTCACCACAAACTGCGATAAACGACTCGGCGAGCGTTTCTGGCGCAAGCGCGCCAGAGAGAAGCTCTGCCATTTGTTCGTTTTTGGTTACCTCGGCGGCAAACGCCAGCATGTCCTGCCAGCGTTCTACACTTTGGTGTTCGACGGCAAAGTCAAAAGCTGCTTTGGCGTAGGGGCGAGCTACCGTAATAAATTCAGACATCAGCCCCTCCCTCCTTACAGTTCAGCGACAAGTTTATCCACGATGTCGCTGTTAGCAGCTTCATCCACGGAACGTTCGATGATCTTCTCGGCGCCAGCAACAGCCAGGATAGCAACTTGCTTACGCAGCTCTTCACGGGCACGTTTACGCTCGGCTTCAATTTCTGCCTGCGCCTGGGCCACGATTTTAGTACGTTCCTGTTCTGCCTCAGCTTTCGCTTCATCCAGAATCTGCGAGCGGCGTTTGTTCGCCTGCTCGATGATTACCTGGGCTTCCGCTTTCGCTTTTTTCAGCTGGTCGGTCGCGCTGGCCTTTGCAAGGTCAAGGTCCTTATGTGCTCGTTCTGCGGAAGCAAGGCCGTCAGCAATTTCTTTTTGACGTTTTTCGATGGCTGCCATTAATGGCGGCCATACGTACTTCATGCAGAACAGAACGAACAGGACAAACGCGATGGCCTGGCCGAGGATTGTTGCGTTAAGATTCACAGCACAATGCCTCTATTTAGTTAACGTTCTGATATTGCTCTTTAAATAAAAGCAACGCTTACTACGCGACAGCGAACATCACGTACAGACCCAGACCTACAGCGATCATCGGGATAGCATCCACCAGACCCATAACGATAAAGAACTGAGTACGCAGCAGAGGAATCAGATCAGGTTGACGCGCTGCGCCTTCCAGGAATTTACCCCCGAGGATGCCGATACCGATCGCAGCACCGATTGCCGCCAGACCCATCATCACAGCGGCAGCCATGTACAGCAGATCCATATTCAGGTTTTCCATGACAGTCTCCAGTTTGTTTCAGTTAAAACGTAGTAGTGTTGGTAAATTAATGTTCTTCAGACGCCATCGACAGATAGACGATCGTCAGAACCATGAAGATGAAGGCTTGCAGCGTAATGATCAGGATGTGGAAAATGGCCCACGGCACATTCAGGATCCACTGTGACCACCACGGCAACAGACCAGCAATCAGAATGAAAATCAGCTCACCGGCATACATGTTACCGAACAGTCGCAAACCGAGTGAAACTGGTTTGGACAGCAGGCTTACCCCTTCAAGGATTAAGTTGACAGGAATGAACGCCCAGTGATTGAACGGCTGCAGCGTCAACTCTTTCGTGAAGCCGCCGATGCCTTTCATTTTGATGCTGTAGAACAGAATCAGGATAAATACGCCCAGTGCCATAGACAGCGTTACGTTCACGTCCGCAGACGGAACCACACGCAGTGCAGGCAGACCCAGTACATGTTCAGCAATGTACGGCAGCAGGTCGATAGGCAGTAAATCCATCAGGTTCATCAGGAATACCCAGACGAAGATCGTCAGGGCCAGCGGAGCAATCAGCTTGCTTTTGCCATGGTACATGTCTTTCACGCTACCATTAACAAAGCCGATCACCAGCTCAATCGCGGTCTGAAACTTACCTGGCACACCGCTGGTCGCCTTTTTGGCTACGCTACGGAATAAAACCAGGAACAACAGACCCAGCACCACCGAGAAGAACATGGAGTCAATATTGATTGTCCAGAAGGTGGCTGGGGGGTTTTGTGGATCCACCAGCGAGAATGTACGCAGGTCCAGCTGAAGGTTATTCAGGTGGTGTCCTATGTAATCCTGCGGCGTCATATTTTCTGAAGCCATGATGCCTTTTACCCTTTGTTGTTAATTACAGCCGGTGCCAGTATCTGAACCACCAGCACCAAAACCCACGTAACGATCAGCGGCAAGAATACCGCCTTTAAAACCGCCAACGCCACCACCAGTAACACCAACATCGCCAGAACTTTGAAAGCTTCGCCAAATGCGAATGTCCAGGCCACCCGGCCTTTCGCTGGTGTATGCGCCTGGTGACGCCAGGCAAATATCATAAACAAAACGTTAGGCAGAAAGACTGCCAGGCCCCCGCTTATTGCAGAGACGCCCCAGAAGGGGTCTTTGAGGCTGAACAGCAATCCACTTGCTATCACCACCAGTAACTGAACGAGCAGAAGCTTCCGAGCAACGTTTCGACTCACGAGCGACACAGACATCACGTTTTTCACTCCTGCTCCCTTCGAGGTATGCCGCGTGTCGTATAAAACTTTCTTTAAGGCTTAGAGTCAAGCATCAAAAAGCGGTCAAATTATACGGTGCGCCCCCGTGATTTCAAACAATAAGTAGCCAAAAGGTGAATAAATGTTTAAATATTTTTCCAGTGCATACAATTGCGACTTTTCTGCTAACCCTGTTCGATCATGAAAAACTGTAAATAACGCGTAAACACTGGTGATAAAGCGTGCTTCAGATCACATATTGCGCATGTTCGCGCACAGCATATTTATTTACTTGGCAAATGATGCCTTTGCAAGTTTATGATATTTCAGTCTAAAAACAGATACTGTTTTAATAAATGACATTTACACAACAAAAACCACCAATTGACATTTTTAATAATGTTTTAACAGCCAATGATGGTTCTTAGCGCCGATTTTTAGCAGACTGATATTTTCACTAATGACTTATTTTCTGCTTACCAAAAAAAGCCACGTTATCTTGTTGATGCAAAAGAGTGAACGTGGCGTTAAATGTAACCAGTTATATCAGTAGAAAACCTGGTTGTTGTTAACAGTCTAACCGGTCAATTTTTTATGATTTTTTTGATAAAAATTAAATTTTATTTGCTTTAATCACCACCAGATGACGTTCGCCATCCAGGGCTGGAACCTGAAGTTTAACCACTGATTCGACCTGATATTCTTCGGGCAACAAAGCGATTTCATCTTCCGGCATTTGCCCTTTCAGCGCGTAGAAACGGCCTTGCTCACCAAGAAGATGGTGGCACCAGCTCACCATATCGTTCAGAGAGGCAAAAGCGCGGCTAATTACGCCATCAAATGGCGGCTCTGAAGGAAACTCTTCTACCCTGCTCTGTACTGGCTCAATATTCTCCAGTTTAAGCTCATGTTGCACCTGACGAAGGAAACGCACGCGTTTACCAAGGCTATCCAACAGAGTGAAATGGGCTTCAGGACGCACGATAGAGAGTGGAATGCCAGGCAGTCCAGGACCGGTGCCGACATCGATAAACCGTTCACCTTGCAGATACGGTGCCACCACAATGCTATCGAGAATATGGCGTACCAGCATCTCATTAGGATCGCGGACCGAAGTCAGGTTGTACGCTTTGTTCCATTTATGCAGCATATTCACGTAGGCAATAAGCTGGTTTTTCTGGTGATCGGTAAGCGAAATACCTGCGTCTTTCAGCAGTAAGGAGAGTTTGTTGAGCACGGTGATTACCTGTTCTTGATGCGTTGCCTGGTAAGCGGGTGCTTACCAGGCATTTTTAATGCGTTATGCGCTACGACGCAGCATACCCTGTTTTTTCAGCCACACCAGCAGAATGGAGATGGCCGCAGGCGTGACGCCAGAAATACGTGAAGCCTGGCCGATAGAGGCCGGTTTGTGATCGTTAAGTTTGGCGATCACTTCGTTAGAAAGACCGGATACCTGGCGGTAATCCAGTGTCGCGGGTAGCAAGGTGTTCTCGTTACGCAGCTGCTTTTCGATCTCATCTTGCTGGCGCGCGATATAACCTTCGTATTTAACCTGAATCTCAACCTGTTCCGCCGCCTGTTCGTCTGTCAACGCAGGGGCAAACGGCGTCAGCGTGGTTAATTTTTCATAAGTCATTTCCGGACGACGCAGCAGATCTTCACCACTGACTTCACGGGAAAGCGGCGCAGTCAGGTGAGCATTCACTTCGGCTGCAGCTTCCGCCGACGGGGTTACCCAGGTCGATTTCAGACGCTGACGCTCACGCTCGATATTCTCAAGTTTCTCGTTAAAGCGCGCCCAACGTTCGTCATCCACCAGGCCCAGTTCACGACCGATTTCAGTCAAACGCAGATCCGCATTATCTTCGCGCAGCATCAGACGATATTCTGCGCGCGAGGTAAACATACGATACGGTTCTTTGGTTCCTAAAGTGCACAGGTCATCAACCAGTACGCCGAGATAGGCCTGAGAACGCGCCGGAGCCCAACCTTCTTTGTCAGCAGACAGACGGGCAGCGTTAAGACCGGCCAGCAAACCTTGCGCAGCGGCTTCTTCGTAACCGGTAGTGCCGTTAATCTGACCAGCAAAGAACAGCCCCTGGATAAACTTGCTCTCCAGCGTCGGTTTCAGGTCGCGAGGATCGAAGAAGTCATACTCAATGGCATAACCCGGACGCACGATCTTCGCGTTTTCCATCCCCTGCATAGAGCGGACGATTTGCATCTGCACATCGAACGGCAGGCTGGTGGAGATACCGTTCGGATAAATTTCGTTAGAGGTCAGCCCTTCCGGTTCAAGGAAGATCTGATGCTGATTTCTGTCGGCGAAGCGCATGACTTTGTCTTCGATCGACGGGCAGTAGCGTGGGCCGACACCTTCGATCACCCCTGCGTACATTGGGCTACGATCGAGGTTACTGCGGATCACATCATGGGTTTTCTCGTTGGTATGGGTGATATAACACGGCACCTGCTGTGGATGCTGGGACGCATTGCCCATAAAAGAGAATACCGGCATTGGGTTATCACCATGCTGTTGCGCAAGCACGCTAAAGTCGATGGTTCGAGCATCAATACGCGGTGGTGTCCCGGTTTTCAGACGACCAACGCGTAGCGGAAGTTCACGCAAACGGCGAGAAAGCGGAATGGACGGCGGATCACCAGCACGGCCACCGCTGTAGTTATCCAGACCGATATGAATTTTACCGTCGAGGAACGTCCCAACGGTGAGCACGACGGCTTTGGCACGGAACTTCAGTCCCATTTGGGTAACAGCACCGACCACACGATCGTTTTCGACAATAAGATCTTCAACCGCCTGCTGGAAGATCATCAGATTCGGTTGGTTCTCCAGCGCCGTACGTACCGCCTGACGGTAGAGCACACGATCCGCCTGAGCTCGGGTAGCACGAACTGCCGGTCCCTTGCTTGCGTTTAGTATCCTAAACTGGATACCCGCCTGATCGATCGCTTTCGCCATCAGACCGCCAAGTGCATCCACTTCTTTTACCAGATGTCCCTTCCCAATACCGCCGATCGCCGGGTTGCAGCTCATCTGCCCCAGAGTGTCGATATTGTGTGTCAAAAGCAGAGTCTGTTGACCCATACGCGCCGCGGCCATCGCGGCCTCGGTGCCTGCATGACCCCCGCCAATGATGATGACGTCAAAAGGATCCGGATAAAACATGGTGATTGCCTCGCATAACGCGGTATGAAAATGGATTGAAGCCCGGGCCGTGGATTCTACTCAACTTTGTCGGCTTGAGAAAGACCTGGGATCCTGGGTATTAAAAAGAAGATCTATTTATTTAGAGATCTGTTCTATTGTGATCTCTTATTAGGATCGCACTGCCCTGTGGATAACAAGGATCCGGCTTTTAAGATCAACAACCTGGAAAGGATCATTAACTGTGAATGATCGGTGATCCTGGACCGTATAAGCTGGGATCAGAATGAGGGGTTATACACAACTCAAAAACTGAACAACGGTTGTTCTTTGGATAACTACCGGTTGATCCAAGCTTCCTGACAGAGTTATCCACAGTAGATCGCACGATCTGTATACTTATTTGAGTAAATTAATCCACGATCCCAGCCATTCTTCTGCCGGATCTTCCGGAATGTCGTGATCAAGAATGTTGATCTTCAGTGTTTCGCCCGTCTGTTTTGCACCGGAATTTTTGAGTTCAGCCTCGAGTTTATCGATAGCCCCACAAAAGGTGTCATATTCACGACTACCAATACCGATTGCGCCAAAGCGGACCGCAGAAAGATCGGGCTTCTGTTCCTGCAATGCTTCATAGAAAGGAGAAAGGTTGTCCGGAATATCTCCGGCACCGTGGGTGGAGCTGATAACCAGCCAGATCCCCGAGGCAGATAAATCTTCCAACAGCGGACCGTGCAGCGTTTCGGTGGTAAAACCCGCCTCTTCCAGCTTTTCAGCCAGGTGTTCTGCTACATATTCGGCACCGCCGAGGGTGCTGCCGCTGATAAGAGTGATATCTGCCATAAACCGCCACCTTTATTAAGAGTGGCGTATTGTACGCTGTGAACGCGTTGGGATCTACCTGTGGAAAAGTATGGGATTAAAAAAGCCGATCAGGGCTTGATGGTACGCATGATCGGGTTCTGCAGGACGATCAGTGTCTCGGTGGACTGAATTTCATCAATTGTTTGGATCTTGTTGATAAGTACATGCTGGAGAGCATCGATCGAACGGCACATCACTTTTATAAAGATGCTGTAGTGGCCGGTGGTGTAGTACGCCTCGGTCACTTCATCGAGACTTTCCAGCTTTGCCAGCGCGGAAGGATAGTCTTTGGCGCTCTTTAATATAATGCCGATAAAGCAGCCTACGTCATAACCGAGCTGCTTCGGGCTGACATCAATACGCGCCCCGGTAATGATTCCCGCCTGCTTCATTTTCTCTACTCGAACGTGAATCGTCCCCGGACTGACGCCAAATTGTTTCGCCAGTTCGGCGTAAGCGGTGCGCGCATTGCCCATTAATGCTTCCAGGATGCCACGGTCCAGATTGTCGATCAGATAATTTTCCATAGGATTTTCTTATGCGGATTGATGATTCATTCTATTTTAGCCTTCTTTTTTAATGAATCAAAAGTGAGTTAGGCTTTTTATTGAATGATTATTGCATGTGTATCGGTTTTTGTTGATTAATCATAAGCAACAGGACGCAGGAGTATAAAAAATGAAAACCGCTTACATTGCCAAACAACGCCAAATTAGCTTCGTGAAATCTCACTTTTCTCGCCAACTGGAAGAACGTCTGGGGCTGATCGAAGTCCAGGCGCCGATTCTTAGCCGTGTGGGGGATGGCACGCAGGATAACTTGTCGGGCTGTGAAAAAGCGGTGCAGGTAAAAGTGAAAGCTCTGCCTGATGCCCAGTTCGAAGTGGTTCATTCACTGGCGAAGTGGAAACGTCAGACCTTAGGGCAACACGACTTCAGCGCGGGCGAAGGGCTGTACACGCACATGAAAGCCCTTCGCCCCGATGAAGACCGTCTTTCTCCGTTGCACTCGGTCTATGTTGACCAGTGGGACTGGGAACGCGTAATGGGCGACGGTGAGCGTCAATTCTCGACTCTGAAAAGCACGGTAGAGGCGATCTGGGCGGGAATTAAAGCAACCGAAGCTGCGGTTAGCGAAGAGTTTGGCCTGGCACCGTTCCTGCCGGATCAGATCCACTTCGTACACAGCCAGGAGTTACTGTCTCGTTATCCGGATCTCGATGCCAAAGGGCGTGAGCGGGCGATTGCGAAAGATCTTGGCGCGGTATTCCTCGTCGGGATTGGCGGCAAGTTGAGTGATGGTCATCGTCACGACGTGCGCGCACCGGATTATGATGACTGGAGCACCCCGTCAGAGCTGGGCCATGCGGGCCTGAACGGCGATATTCTGGTGTGGAACCCGGTACTGGAAGATGCGTTTGAGCTTTCTTCCATGGGGATCCGCGTGGATGCCGACACGTTGAAGCATCAGTTGGCGCTGACCGGTGATGAAGATCGTCTGCAGCTGGAATGGCATCAGGCGTTGCTGCGCGGTGAAATGCCGCAGACCATCGGCGGCGGTATCGGCCAGTCTCGTTTGACCATGCTGCTGCTGCAACTGCCGCATATCGGCCAGGTTCAGTGTGGAGTATGGCCAGCTGCTGTTCGCGAGAGCGTCCCTTCTCTGCTGTAATAATTTATCGCCGCCAGCGTCTGAGCAGGCGGCTTCGCATCCCGGTATCAAAGCGCCAGATATGATCGAAAATGCGCATGATGCCGGGTTTGCCGTGTGCCGACATCGCCACGGCATGAAAGCGATGCTGATGTACCCGCTGCAGCTCTTTCACTTTACTCGTCACGTCGTCAGGCAACCGCTGAGCGATAAAATCAGAAATCACCACCGCATCGGCATCAAACCATTCCCTGCTTTGCAAGCGTTCCATAATGGCGCGAAAACAACTGGCAAGATCGGTGCCGCCACGAAACTGCTGGCTTAAAAAACGGATTGCTTGTTCGATGCCTTGTGGGCCTGAAAGCTCATAACGGACGATCTCGGTGGAAAATAGCATAATATAGCAGCGCCGGTTTTCAGCGAGAGCAATGCGCATCAAAGCCAGGCAGAACGCTTTCGCACACTGTTCATTAAAGCCGCCCATTGAGCCGGAAGTATCCACGCAGACAATAAACGGTCCGCGCGGCTGTTCGTCGTAATCTTTATGCACCACCGGGCGTTCGATCACTTTTTCACGCCACGACTCACCGTGCAGGCGATAGGTGAGCAACTGTTTTTCCACCAGCCGACGGTAAAACTCATACTCCAGTTCCGTTATCCCTAGTGTCGCCAGTTCTGGCGGCAGAAGACGTAAAATATCATCGCTTTGTTGCAGACCATCAACCTGCTCAGGAACCGTCGCCGGTTCGCGCACCATGGTGCGGAAGGTTTCCATCTGCGCATCGTTGCGCGGTATTGATTTGGCTTCCCGGGAACGCCCCAGCTGTTCTGCCAGGTGTTTCAGTTCCGGCTGTTCGTTAAGAAATTCACCGTATTTCACAATCAACTGATAGTCGCCACGTTTAAGCTGACCGGCGCTCATATCCCACAGACGACCAGCTGCGGTATTATTATCTGCGAGAATCGGTTCAAGTTGTCCGCTCAGCGTCATGCGTTCCTGAACTTCACTCAACAGTTGTTCGCGTTCTTCTTCTAATAGCTGTTGATTTAACGTCGTTGCTTGCACGATCAGACTTAAACGCCAACGCTGGAGAAAAAGTGTGTGTAACGCTGAAGTGATCGAGCTGTTAGCATCAACCAACTGTCGGGCTTGTTCTGCCCATGGGGAATTCAGACGATGCAGTAAGTCCAGGATCTGTGGTAGCTGCATAATAAACTGCGGCGTGGAGAGGAGCTGGCTTTGCTGATAGCACATCACCTCTTCGGTGAGTTCCGGCGGGACTCGGGCATCTTTCAGCCGATTACGCAGCGCCTCACGCCAGCGGGGAACATCATCAGTGATTGCCGCCTTCAGTCGTGGGAATTTTTCAAAGAAGACCGCCAGCTGCGGTGAGGCCAGCAGCGCGATGATCATCTCTTCGATCAATCCCTCTTCGCTGACGGCCAGCATCACATTAAGCGTATCCAGCGTTAGCATTGTTGTGCCTGGCGAATCTGTGCGCCGACATCCTGTAGGCTGGCTTCAATGCGACCTAACCAGTCGCCAGGGATAAACAGACATTTTTGCTGTTCGCTGAATAAAGCGTGTTGCTTGCGCCAGTCGCTTTCAAGCTCTTCCAGTTGTTGTTTTATTTCACCTGGCAGACCTTCAGCCGATGAACCGGGAAGTGCCAGCGTACTGCCTTGTAAACTTACATCGCGTACAACAAGATGTTGGGCGCTATCCACTTCTAGATTCAATTTCTGGGCAAAGCCGATACCGTTCAGTTTGCCGCGAATTTCACCACCTTTACTCAACCACTGTTCCAGCGCGTTACGCTCAAAGGAGATATGAACCACTTCCATATCATGCAATTTTAACGGTTTTTGCAGCAGCAGAGTCAGAGTGGAAGCAGTAACGTTAACAGGAAGTTGATACTGCTGACGACGGCTGAAAATGCCGCCCAGACGAATTACCGTTAAGGCTGTTTTATCGCTTTGTTGCTGCTGGAGTTGCAGGTGACGTTGCACAATCGCGCCCAGGCGGGTCAACATCCCTTGCTGTTGCCAGGCATGACCGGTCATCAATACATCAATTTGTTGTTGTATCAAATTCAGGCTTTGCGCGTCATACCACAGGCAATCTTTCAGCAAAATGAGATCTACCGGGGCAACAGCACTGCGACCGCTAAAAAAGGCGCTGGCCTGCAATAAGCGGATCGCTTTTTTCCAGCGACGATCCGAGACATAAGGCGCATCCGGTAATTTATCCAGTTGCTGGCGCAGCATAAAAATCAGCTCAAATACATGATCGGGCAGCGTAATTTCACCAATCTCTTTCTGCCAGCGTTCATATTCTTCATCTGTGACCTGCAAGGCATCAGGAACCGGATTGTCGTTTTCATCCTGTTGACTGGTCAGCATGGAGCGGAAATTCGCTTTATCCTGCACTTTATCTAACCACAGACGAATCAGCATGCGGTCATATAACGCTTCCAGACTGCTGTCTGCTTCCGGCAGCTCGTTGGAGGCCGCCACCAGCAGACGCATCGGGATTTTTTCTACGTGTGCACCGTTGCGGAACTGGCGCTCGTTAATGGCGGTGAGCAGGGTATTAAGAATTGCCGGGCCCGCTTTCCAGATCTCATCCAGAAAGACAATTTCTGCTTCCGGCAGGTAACCGCTGGTTAAACGTTCATAGCGCCCTTCATCTTTTAGCGCCTGAATAGAAAGGGGACCAAAAACTTCTTCCGGCGTGGAGAAGCGGGTCATCAGATATTCAAACGCGCGGGCATTCTGAAAGGCGAATTTTAAGCGCCGGGCGATCAAACTTTTGGCAATACCTGGCGGGCCAAGGAGGAACACACTTTCACCACTTAATGCCGCTAATAAACACAAGCGGATGGCGTGGCTACGTTCATAAAGCCCCTTTTCCAACGAACTGCTCAGGCGGGAAATTCTTTCCGCTAATAAATGAGGGTGAGCCATAATGAAGTGGCGTCCTTTCGTCAAAAGTTCTGCGTAAATTGCGAGTATAGACGTTTCTTGCTGGTGGCTAAAATAGTCTCAAAGGGGGGGTATTTTTCTTTGAGCCAGGTTAATGTGGCCGCATTTAGGAGTACGATTTTGCCGTTAATCGTGCATACTGTGCGCTTTTTTGTGGGCCAAGGGACTAAGCACACATTTCATATTTCAACGAAAGACTAGTCTATGAGCACTGATAATAAGCAATCATTGCCCGCGATTACCCTCGCGGCGATTGGAGTTGTCTACGGCGATATTGGTACCAGCCCGTTATATACACTTCGTGAATGTTTGTCCGGCCAGTTTGGTTTTGGCGTTGAACGCGATGCCGTGTTTGGCTTTTTATCGCTGATCTTCTGGCTGCTAATCTTTGTGGTTTCCATTAAATATCTCACCTTCGTGATGCGGGCAGATAACGCCGGTGAGGGGGGGATCCTGACGTTGATGTCGCTTGCCGGGCGTAATACGTCGGCGCGAACCACATCAATGCTGGTGATTATGGGGCTAATCGGCGGCAGCTTTTTCTATGGTGAAGTCGTCATAACACCCGCTATTTCGGTGATGTCAGCCATTGAAGGTCTGGAAATCGTCGCCCCGCAGCTGGATACCTGGATAGTTCCCCTCTCAATTATCGTTCTCACTTTATTATTTATGATTCAAAAGCATGGCACGGCTATGGTCGGTAAGCTGTTTGCGCCGATCATGCTGACCTGGTTTTTGATTCTGGCAGGACTGGGGTTACGTAGCATTATTGCTAACCCGGAAGTGCTGCATGCGCTGAATCCGATGTGGGCGGTGCATTTCTTCCTTGAATACAAAACGGTTTCTTTTATTGCATTAGGGGCAGTGGTGCTGTCGATTACGGGGGTCGAGGCGCTGTATGCTGATATGGGACACTTTGGTAAGTTCCCTATTCGTCTGGCGTGGTTCACTGTCGTATTACCTTCCTTAACTCTTAATTACTTCGGCCAGGGAGCGCTGTTGTTAAAGAACCCGGAAGCGATTAAGAACCCGTTCTTCCTTTTGGCACCGGACTGGGCGCTGATCCCGCTGCTGATCATCGCCGCACTGGCGACGGTAATCGCCTCGCAGGCGGTTATCTCTGGCGTCTTTTCATTGACGCGTCAGGCGGTACGTCTGGGATATTTGTCGCCGATGCGCATTATTCACACCTCCGAAATGGAGTCAGGGCAAATCTATATTCCGTTTGTGAACTGGATGCTCTATGTCGCGGTCGTGATTGTGATTGTCAGCTTTGAGCACTCCAGCAACCTGGCGGCGGCGTACGGGATTGCGGTGACCGGAACCATGGTGCTGACGTCTATTCTCTCGACTACCGTGGCACGTCAGAACTGGCACTGGAATAAGTATTTTGTTGCGCTGATCCTGATTGCTTTCCTTTGTGTCGATATTCCATTGTTCACCGCTAACCTCGATAAACTGCTCTCCGGCGGCTGGTTGCCATTGAGCCTCGGTACTGTGATGTTTATCGTGATGACCACCTGGAAGAGCGAGCGTTTCCGCTTGCTGCGGCGGATGCATGAACATGGTAACTCTCTGGAAGCGATGATTGCTTCGCTGGAGAAATCACCGCCTGTTCGCGTGCCCGGGACCGCGGTGTATATGTCGCGTGCAATCAACGTCATTCCCTTTGCGCTGATGCATAACCTTAAACATAACAAGGTATTGCATGAGCGGGTGATTCTGTTAACTCTGCGCACCGAAGACGCGCCATATGTCCATAACGTCCGTCGGGTACAGATTGAACAACTGTCGCCCACTTTCTGGCGCGTGGTGGCAAGTTATGGTTGGCGAGAAACGCCAAACGTGGAAGAAGTTTTCCACCGCTGCGGTCTGGAAGGATTAAGTTGCCGGATGATGGAAACCTCCTTCTTTATGTCGCATGAGTCGTTGATCCTCGGCAAACGCCCGTGGTATTTGCGTCTGCGCGGCAAGCTGTACTTGCTGCTGCAACGTAATGCGCTGCGTGCACCAGATCAATTTGAAATCCCGCCAAACAGGGTTATCGAACTGGGTACTCAGGTCGAAATCTAACGCCAGACGCCTCCTTTCTTCATAAGGGGGCGTTTTTGTTTTCATGGTTAATCACCATGTAAAACGTTTCGAGGTTGATCACATTTCCGTAACGTCACGATGGTTTTCCCAACTCAGTCAGGATTAAACTGCGGGTCAGCGAAACGTTTCGCTGATGGAGAAAAAAATGAAAAAAGGCACCGTTCTTAATTCTGATATTTCATCGGTGATCTCCCGTCTGGGACATACCGATACGCTGGTGGTGTGTGATGCTGGTTTACCCATCCCCAAAAGTACAACGCGTATCGATATGGCATTAACCCAGGGTGTACCTTCTTTTATGCAGGTGCTGGGCGTCGTCACAAATGAAATGCAGGTCGAGGCTGCCATTATCGCGGAAGAGATCAAACAACATAATCCGCAACTCCACGAAACGTTGCTCACTCACCTTGAGCAGCTGCAAAAACACCAGGGAAATACCATTGAAATTCGTTACACCACGCATGAACAATTCAAACAACAAACCGCAGAAAGTCAGGCGGTAATTCGCAGCGGAGAATGTTCTCCGTATGCGAATATCATTCTCTGTGCTGGCGTGACGTTCTGAGGCCGTCATGGAAGCATTACTTCAGCTTAAAGGCATCGATAAAGCCTTCCCGGGCGTAAAAGCCCTCTCGGGCGCTGCGTTAAATGTCTATCCGGGCCGCGTGATGGCGCTGGTGGGCGAAAACGGCGCGGGTAAATCCACCATGATGAAAGTGCTTACTGGTATCTATACTCGCGATGCCGGTACGCTTTTATGGCTGGGGAAAGAAACGACATTTACCGGGCCGAAATCTTCCCAGGAAGCCGGGATTGGGATTATCCATCAAGAACTGAACCTGATCCCGCAGTTAACCATTGCCGAAAACATTTTCCTCGGTCGTGAGTTTGTTAATCGCTTTGGCAAAATTGACTGGAAAACCATGTATGCCGAAGCGGATAAATTGCTGGCTAAACTTAACCTGCGCTTTAAAAGCGACAAGCTGGTGGGCGATCTTTCCATCGGTGACCAGCAAATGGTTGAAATAGCCAAAGTGCTGAGCTTTGAGTCGAAAGTCATCATTATGGATGAACCGACCGATGCGCTG
Source organism: Escherichia sp. Lx600-2 (assembly GCF_036662595.1). Lineage (NCBI taxonomy): Bacteria > Pseudomonadati > Pseudomonadota > Gammaproteobacteria > Enterobacterales > Enterobacteriaceae > Escherichia > Escherichia sp. Lx600-2. The sequence goes on from NZ_JAYQWM010000043.1 coordinate 27,634, forward strand.
ACCGATACCGAAACCGAATCCCTGTTCCGCGTCATCCGCGAACTAAAATCGCAAGGCCGCGGCATTGTCTATATCTCCCACCGTATGAAAGAAATCTTCGAGATTTGCGATGACGTTACCGTTTTTCGTGACGGACAATTTATTGCTGAGCGCGAAGTGGCATCACTGACCGAAGATTCGCTGATTGAGATGATGGTGGGTCGCAAGCTGGAAGATCAATATCCGCACCTGGACAAAGCGCCGGGAGATATCCGCCTGAAAGTCGATAATCTCTGCGGACCTGGCGTTAACGATGTCTCTTTTACTTTACGCAAAGGCGAAATTCTTGGCGTCTCTGGTTTGATGGGCGCAGGTCGTACCGAACTGATGAAAGTGCTCTACGGTGCACTACCGCGCACCAGCGGTTACGTCACCCTGGATGGGCATGAAGTCGTTACCCGTTCACCGCAGGATGGCCTGGCAAACGGCATTGTGTATATCTCCGAAGACCGTAAACGTGACGGTTTAGTGTTGGGCATGTCAGTAAAAGAGAACATGTCGCTGACCGCGCTGCGCTACTTCAGCCGCGCTGGCGGCAGTTTGAAGCATGCCGATGAACAGCAGGCAGTGAGTGATTTTATTCGCCTGTTCAATGTGAAAACGCCGTCGATGGAACAGGCAATTGGTCTGCTTTCCGGTGGCAATCAGCAAAAAGTGGCGATTGCCCGCGGTCTGATGACACGGCCCAAAGTATTGATCCTTGATGAGCCTACCCGTGGCGTAGATGTCGGCGCGAAAAAAGAGATCTATCAACTGATTAACCAGTTCAAAGCCGATGGCTTGAGCATCATTCTGGTGTCATCGGAGATGCCAGAAGTATTAGGCATGAGCGATCGCATCATCGTCATGCATGAAGGGCATCTCAGCGGGGAATTTACTCGTGAGCAGGCCACCCAGGAAGTGTTAATGGCTGCCGCTGTGGGCAAGCTTAATCGCGTGAATCAGGAGTAAAAAAATGACAACCCAGACTGTCTCTGGTCGCCGTTATTTCACGAAAGCGTGGCTGATGGAGCAGAAATCGCTTATCGCTCTGCTGGTGCTGATCGCGATTGTCTCGACGTTAAGTCCGAACTTTTTCACCATCAATAACTTATTCAATATTCTCCAGCAAACTTCGGTGAACGCCATTATGGCGGTCGGGATGACGCTGGTGATCCTGACGTCGGGCATCGACTTGTCGGTAGGTTCTCTGTTGGCGCTAACCGGCGCAGTTGCTGCATCTATCGTCGGCATTGAAGTCAATGCGCTGGTGGCTGTCGCTGCTGCTCTCGCGTTAGGTGCCGCAATTGGTGCGGTAACCGGGGTGATTGTAGCGAAAGGTCGCGTCCAGGCGTTTATCGCTACGCTGGTTATGATGCTTTTACTGCGCGGCGTGACCATGGTTTATACCAACGGTAGCCCAGTGAATACTGGCTTTACTGAGAACGCCGATCTGTTTGGCTGGTTTGGTATTGGTCGTCCGCTGGGCGTACCGACGCCAGTCTGGATCATGGGGATTGTCTTCCTCGCGGCCTGGTACATGCTGCATCACACGCGTCTGGGGCGTTACATCTACGCGCTGGGCGGCAACGAAGCGGCAACGCGTCTTTCTGGTATCAACGTCAATAAAATCAAAATCATCGTCTATTCTCTTTGTGGTCTGCTGGCATCGCTGGCCGGGATTATTGAAGTGGCGCGTCTCTCCTCCGCACAACCCACGGCGGGGACTGGCTATGAGCTGGATGCTATTGCTGCGGTGGTTCTGGGCGGTACGAGTCTGGCGGGCGGAAAAGGTCGCATTGTTGGGACGTTGATCGGCGCATTAATTCTTGGCTTCCTTAATAATGGATTGAATTTGTTAGGTGTTTCCTCCTATTACCAGATGATCGTCAAAGCGGTGGTGATTTTGCTGGCGGTGCTGGTAGACAACAAAAAGCAGTAATAACGACTACAGGACATCTTGAATATGAACATGAAAAAACTGGCTACCCTGGTTTCCGCTGTTGCGCTAAGCGCCACCGTCAGTGCGAATGCGATGGCAAAAGACACCATCGCGCTGGTGGTCTCCACGCTTAACAACCCGTTCTTTGTATCGCTGAAAGATGGCGCGCAGAAAGAGGCGGATAAACTTGGCTATAACCTGGTGGTGCTGGACTCCCAGAACAACCCGGCGAAAGAGCTGGCGAACGTGCAGGACTTAACCGTTCGCGGCACCAAAATTCTGCTGATTAACCCGACCGACTCCGACGCAGTAGGTAATGCTGTGAAGATGGCTAACCAGGCGAACATCCCGGTTATCACTCTTGACCGCCAGGCAACGAAAGGTGAAGTGGTGAGCCATATTGCATCTGATAACGTACTGGGCGGCAAAATCGCCGGTGATTACATCGCGAAGAAAGCGGGTGAAGGTGCCAAAGTTATCGAGCTGCAAGGCATTGCTGGTACATCCGCAGCCCGTGAACGTGGCGAAGGCTTCCAGCAGGCCGTTGCTGCTCACAAGTTTAATGTTCTTGCCAGCCAGCCAGCAGATTTTGATCGCACCAAAGGTTTGAACGTAATGCAGAACCTGTTGACCGCTCATCCGGATGTTCAGGCTGTATTTGCGCAGAATGATGAAATGGCGCTGGGCGCGCTGCGCGCACTGCAAACTGCCGGTAAATCGGATGTGATGGTCGTCGGATTTGACGGTACACCGGATGGCGAAAAAGCGGTGAATGATGGCAAACTAGCAGCGACTATCGCTCAGCTACCCGATCAGATTGGCGCGAAAGGCGTTGAAACCGCAGATAAAGTGCTGAAAGGCGAGAAAGTTCAGGCTAAGTATCCGGTTGATCTGAAACTGGTTGTTAAGCAGTAGTCTTAAATCAGGCATTATGACCTGATGGTGACATCAATGCGTCATCAACAGAGATTGTGGATGTACGCGTAATATAAAGAAAAGCAGGGCACGCGCCACCCTAACCCGGTGGCGCATTTTATGGACATCCCGAATATGCAAAACGCAGGCAGCCTCGTTGTTCTTGGCAGCATTAATGCTGACCATATCCTTAATCTTCACTCTTTTCCTACTCCAGGCGAAACCGTAACCGGTAACCACTATCAAGTCGCATTTGGCGGCAAAGGCGCAAATCAGGCAGTGGCAGCAGGACGTAGCGGCGCGAATATCGCGTTTATTGCCTGCACTGGCGATGACAGTATTGGCGAGAGTGTTCGCCAGCAGCTCGCCACTGATAACATCGATATTTCTCCGGTCAGCGTGATCAAAGGCGAATCAACAGGTGTAGCGCTGATTTTTGTTAATGGTGAAGGCGAGAATGTCATTGGTATTCATGCTGGCGCGAATGCAGCCCTTTCCCCTGCGCTGGTGGACGCGCAACGTGAGCGTATTGCTAACGCATCAGCATTATTAATGCAGTTGGAATCACCACTCGAAAGTGTGATGGCAGCGGCGAAAATCGCCCATCAAAATAAGACTATCGTTGCGCTTAATCCGGCTCCGGCTCGCGAACTTCCTGACGAACTGCTGGCACTGGTGGACATTATTACGCCAAACGAAACGGAAGCAGAAAAGCTCACCGGTATTCGTGTTGAAAATGATGAAGATGCAGCGAAGGCGGCGCAGGTGCTACATGAGAAAGGTATCCGTACTGTACTGATTACTTTAGGAAGTCGTGGTGTATGGGCTAGCGTGAATGGCGAAGGTCAGCGTGTTCCTGGATTCCGGGTGCAGGCTGTCGATACCATTGCAGCCGGAGATACCTTTAACGGCGCGTTAATCACGGCGTTGCTGGAAGAAAAACCGTTGCCAGAGGCTATTCGTTTTGCTCATGCCGCCGCTGCGATTGCCGTAACGCGTAAAGGCGCACAACCTTCCGTACCGTGGCGTGAAGAGATCGACGCATTTTTAGACAGGCAGAGGTGACGCTTGGCTACAATGAAAGATGTTGCCCGCCTGGCGGGCGTTTCTACCTCAACAGTTTCTCACGTTATCAATAAAGATCGCTTCGTCAGTGAAGCGATTACCGCCAAAGTTGAAGCGGCGATTAAAGAACTCAATTACGCGCCATCAGCTCTGGCGCGTAGCCTCAAACTCAATCAAACACATACCATTGGCATGTTGATCACTGCCAGTACTAATCCTTTCTATTCAGAACTGGTGCGCGGCGTTGAACGCAGCTGCTTCGAACGCGGTTATAGTCTTGTCCTTTGCAATACCGAAGGCGATGAACAGCGGATGAATCGCAATCTGGAAACGCTGATGCAAAAACGCGTTGATGGCTTGCTGTTACTGTGCACCGAAACGCATCAGCCTTCGCGTGAAATCATGCAGCGTTATCCGACAGTGCCTACCGTGATGATGGACTGGGCTCCGTTCGATGGCGACAGCGATCTTATTCAGGATAACTCGTTGCTGGGCGGAGACTTAGCAACGCAATATCTGATCGATAAAGGTCATACCCGTATCGCCTGTATTACCGGCCCGCTGGATAAAACTCCGGCGCGCCTGCGGTTGGAAGGTTATCGGGCGGCGATGAAACGTGCGGGTCTCAACATTCCTGATGGCTATGAAGTCACTGGTGATTTTGAATTTAACGGCGGGTTTGACGCTATGCGCCAACTGCTATCACATCCGCTGCGTCCTCAGGCCGTCTTTACCGGAAATGACGCTATGGCTGTTGGCGTTTACCAGGCGTTATATCAGGCAGAGTTACAGGTTCCGCAGGATATCGCGGTGATTGGCTATGACGATATCGAACTGGCAAGCTTTATGACGCCACCATTAACCACTATCCATCAACCAAAAGATGAACTGGGGGAGCTGGCGATTGATGTACTCATCCATCGGATAATCCAGCCGACCCTTCAGCAACAACGATTACAACTTACTCCGATTCTGATGGAACGTGGTTCGGCTTAGATTTACGCTGTCTTTTGATCAAATTATTACCATCGGTTGTTTTCAGAAGCATGAACATTGCTGCTGAAGCAACAGTAATAATGCCCATTGTGATAAACGTATAGTGGAATTGTTCGACAGTCGTTGTGCCTTCCATTCCTTCATAAACGCGAAGGACGGCCGCACTTACAGCTACGCCTAAACTGATAGACAGTTGCTGCGTGACCGCCAGAACACTGTTACCGCTGCTGGCGTTGTCATCGGTCAGATCGGCAAGTGTGATGGTATTCATCGCGGTAAACTGCGTCGACATAGCCATCCCTAATATAAACAACGGCAAGATCAGCATCCATATTGCCATTGCCGGTGATTGCAAAGAGAACTGAGCGATCATTAGCCCAATAATCACCGTGATCCCCACTAATGTATGGCGATAGCCCAGACGACGTAAGACTTGGGTAACCATCGATTTTGCAATAATGGAACCTAACGCTGTCGGTGCCATCATACAGCCGGCAATAAACGCCTGATAACCAAATCCTACCTGTAACATCAATGGCATAAGGAACGGTACACAGCCGGTCCCCAGACGGGTTGCAATATTGCCTACGATACCTATCGAGAAAGTGCGGGTTTTAAATAAATCTAATGAAATTAATGGGTTTGGCGTGCGTCGTGCATGGAGAATATAGAGAAGCAGTAACCCGATGCTGGTGACAATTACCGTCAAGGCAATCCAGCTGGCGACAATCTTTTCCCCGAATAGCTCTATTCCGCTTGAGAAGAGAACAAGGCTGAGGCCAAACAGCAAAAAGCCAGTGATATCGAATCTGCGTCGTGCGGTGGTGAAATTGGGCATATGTTTGCGCGCGTAAAGAAGGCCCGCAATACCTATGGGGATATTGATTAAAAATATCCAGTGCCAGGTTGCCCAGGTGACCAGCACGCCGCCAAGAACGGGGCCTAAAATTGGCCCCACCAGACCCGGCATGGCGACAAAATTCAATACTGGAAGAAGTTCATTACGAGGATAAGCGCGCAGTAAGGCCAGCCGAGCAACAGGCATCATCATTGCGCCGCCTATCCCCTGAATAACCCGGAAGACAACCAGCTGTGGTAGCGAATTAGAAAGTGCGCAGGCCAGAGAACCCAATGTGAACAGACTCACGGCAAGGGTAAAAATGCGACGCGTACCGAAGCGATCGGCTAGCCATCCGCTTACCGGAATAAGCATCGCCACCGTCAGCGTATAACTGATGATGGCTGATTGCATCGCGAGAGGAGAACGATTAAGGCTATGAGCGATTGCGGGTAAGGCGGTATTCAGAATAGTGGCATCAAGTGCCTGCATGAAGAAGGCCATCGCCGCGATCCACGGCAAACCCGCCATACTGCGCTTCTTTTTATCGCTCATTCAATGTCCTGTTATCGGGTTATCACTTATCAGGTGAGCGTAGCAGCGCCTGACAAGCTTTAAATGCCGCGTCGCCATCGCTTTGGATAATCGCATCGACAATCGCCTGATGCAGATCCAGCTTTATCACTGTGTCGCTGGTAATTGACGTGAAGTAAGTGTGATAAACCGAATGGAATAGCGAGGCGAATGAGGTCAAAAACGGATTGGCGCTCATTTCATAGATATGCTCATGCCAGGCCATATCGACTTCGATCCAGCGTTCACGGCGAAAGTTCTCTTTTAATGCCGCCATTTCGGCCATTAACGTATTGAGATGCGCTTTCTGTTCCGCGGTGCCAACCGTTGCTGCCAGTAGGCAAGCTTGTGGCTCCAGACAGATACGCATAACCAGAAAGTGATTGATGACCTGATGAAAGTTCTCTTCTGTCATCCACCAGGTAAGCAATTCCTGATCAAGAAAATTCCAGTTCGATTGTGGCATGACCCGGGTACCAATTCGTGGTCGCGGTAAAACCATCCCTTTTGCCGTTAACGTTTTGACCGCTTCGCGTACCGCTGTACGACTCACTCCAAATTGCTCGCCCAGCTCAATCTCACCAGGCAAAATGGTGCCGGGTTCATATTCACCTTTTAAGATCCGTTGCGCCAGCTTCTCAGCCAGAACATACGAAAGGTTTTTCTGTGCAGCTAACTGTTGTGCGCTTAAAGGCATTACTTATCTTCCTTTTTCTTTTTATTGCTCCTTAGTATGCCACCAGGAAGTGTGATTACGGTTGCAAAAACGGCAAATTGCTTGTTTTATGGCACATTAACGGGGCTTTTGCTGAAAAAATGCGCGGTCAGAAAATTATTTTAAATTTCCTCTTGTCAGGCCGGAATAACTCCCTATAATGCGCCACCACTGACACGGAACAACGGC
>NZ_JAYQWM010000044.1:0-33942 GCF_036662595.1 Escherichia sp. Lx600-2
GCTCATGATGTCCCTCTGGGATGCGCTCCGGATGAATATGATGATCTCATATCAGGAACTTGTTCGCACCTTCCCTATCTGGTTACGTATGAATCTGAAAGAAAGCCCGGTCTTTGAGAAGGTTAATGACAGCAACCAACCGACAGCAAAACCTGCACCTGCTGGTAGCATGTTCCAGAGCAAATCCTTCTGGCTGGCAACAGGGCTGCGTTTTGGTCAGGCGGGTAACTCCGGGTTAATTCAGACTTTCCTTGCAGGCTATTTAGTGCAGACGTTATTGTTTAACAAAGCAATTCCAACAGATGCATTGATGATTAGTTCGATTCTCGGCTTTATGACCATTCCGTTCCTTGGTTGGTTATCCGATAAAATTGGTCGCCGGATCCCGTATATTATTATGAATACCTCCGCGATTGTGCTGGCATGGCCAATGCTTTCTATCATCGTAGATAAAAGCTATGCCCCGAGCACGATTATGGTTGCACTGATTGTGATTCATAACTGTGCGGTGCTGGGATTATTTGCTCTGGAAAACATTACCATGGCAGAAATGTTCGGTTGTAAAAACCGCTTTACCCGGATGGCTATTTCAAAAGAAATTGGTGGTCTTATCGCTTCCGGTTTTGGTCCTATCCTGGCAGGTATTTTCTGCACCATGACGGAATCCTGGTATCCAATCGCCATTATGATCATGGCATATTCAGTGATTGGTTTAATCTCTGCGCTGAAAATGCCAGAAGTGAAAGACCGTGATTTAAGTGCACTGGAAGACGCTGCGGAAGATCAACCGCGTGTTGTAAGAGCTGCGCAACCTTCCAGAAGTCTGTAAATCCTCAATCCCTTCTCTTACCGGAGAGGGGATTTTTCTTCATATAACAAAACATGTAGCTTGCCATATTTATATTTAAGGAATTGTTATGGGAAATAATTTGTTATCAGCAAAAGCGACACTCCCTGTTTATGATCGTAATAACCTGGCCCCAAGAATTGTTCATTTAGGCTTTGGTGCATTTCACCGTGCGCATCAGGGCGTGTATGCCGATATTCTTGCTACAGAACATTTCAGTGACTGGGGATATTATGAGGTCAACTTAATCGGTGGCGAACAGCAAATTGCCGATTTACAACAGCAAGATAATCTTTATACCGTTGCGGAAATGTCGGCCGATGCGTGGACGGCTCGCGTCGTTGGCGTCGTTAAAAAAGCCTTGCACGTACAGATAGATGGCTTAGAAACCGTGTTGGCTGCGATGTGTGAACCACAAATCGCGATTGTCTCTCTGACAATCACCGAAAAAGGGTATTTCCACTCTCCGGCGACCGGACAGTTAATGCTCGATCACCCGATGGTCGCTGCCGACGTGCAAAATCCCCACCAGCCGAAAACAGCAACAGGGGTGATTGTTGAGGCGCTGGCCCGCCGTAAAGCGGCAGGACTTCCCGCATTTACCGTCATGTCATGTGACAACATGCCAGAAAACGGTCATGTTATGCGTGACGTTGTCACTTCCTACGCGCAAGCCGTTGATGTAAAACTGGCACAATGGATCGAAGATAACGTGACTTTCCCATCAACAATGGTGGACCGTATTGTGCCCGCAGTGGCAGAGGATACGCTGGCGAAAATCGAACAGCTTACCGGTGTGCGCGATCCTGCTGGCGTTGCCTGTGAACCTTTCCGCCAGTGGGTAATCGAAGATAATTTTGTTGCCGGACGTCCGGAATGGGAAAAAGCGGGAGCCGAACTGGTTAGCGATGTACTGCCTTATGAAGAGATGAAGTTGCGCATGCTCAACGGCAGTCATTCATTCCTGGCGTATTTGGGTTATCTTGCCGGATATCAGCACATTAATGACTGTATGGAAGATGAACATTATCGTTATGCGGCGTATGGCTTGATGTTGCAGGAACAAGCGCCGACGCTGAAAGTGCAGGGCGTTGATTTGCAAGATTACGCTAACCGATTAATTGCACGCTATAGCAACCCGGCGTTACGTCATCGAACCTGGCAGATTGCGATGGATGGCAGCCAGAAATTGCCACAGCGGATGTTGGATTCTGTTCGCTGGCATCTGGCGCATGACAGCAAGTTCGATCTGCTGGCGCTGGGCGTCGCGGGTTGGATGCGTTATGTCGGTGGTGTTGATGAACAGGGAAATCCGATAGAAATCAGTGACCCACTGTTACCTGTTATTCAGAAGGCTGTACAAAGTAGTGCCGAAGGGAAAGCGCGCGTCCAGTCATTGCTGGCGATTAAGGCAATCTTTGGTGATGATTTGCCAGACAATTGCTTGTTTACTGCAAAAGTGACGGAAGCGTACTTGTCTTTATTAGCGCATGGCGCGAAAGCGACCGTGGCAAAATATTCCGTGAAGTAAAAAAAGCAATGCCGCCATCGGCGGCATTCACACGCTTAGTTCATGCCGAGACGAATCAGGTCCAGTGGTGCCAGTTTCTCTTCACAACCTTCAACAACTACGGTTTTTCCGCGGCGGATTTGCTCAGCGGTCAGACCTTCAGTATCAATCGACAGGATCTTGCCAGTGTGACCGGTGCCGCTAACCATAACACGGCTGCCAGTGGTGATTGCGTTACGGTTACGATCGTAGGTCGTCATAGGTGTTTTCTCCTTTCTGATTTACAGTCGAAGCCCACGTAACGGGCGCAATATAAATACTCCTGTCGAGTGAAATATTTTTTGTTTTTGATCAAGCTCACATCTTTTTTGATGCATGCATGAGCCATAAGGCGGGGGAAAAGACTCTCACCCCGGATGGGATGAGAGGAAATGAATTACTCTTCGCTAAACCAGTCGCTATTTTCCTGGCGGATCTGGCGCACGGATTCGCTGATTTCCTGCAAATGTTGCGTCATTGCACGTTCTACCGCATCGCCATCACGTTTTTGCAGGGCAGAGAAAATATCAAGATGCTGGCGTAACAGCATTTCTGGTGGAGAAACGTGGTCGAAACTCATATAGCGCACGCGATCAACGGTCGCTTTCAGGTTCTCAATGGTATCCCACGCCAGTTGACAGTCGGCAATCTGCGTCAGGAGTTGATGGAAGTTGTCATCAAGTTCAAAAAAATCATCCAGTTGCTTGCGCTCAATGGCAATGCGTTGCTGGTGAAGATTTTGTTCCAGTTGGTAGCACTGGCTTTCGGTAATCATGCTCGCCGCCCGACGCGCCACCGCGCACTCAATGGCCTGACGGATAAAACTGCCGTTGCGCACCTGGGCCATGGAAATTTTGTTGACGTAGCTGCCACGCTGTGGACGAATTTGAATCAGGCCGTTTTCCGCCAGTTTAATAAAGGCTTCACGAACCGGCTGGCGAGACACATTGAAACGAACAGAAACTTCTTTTTCCGACAACGGTGTGCCTGGGGCAATCAGGCAATGGACAATGTCGCGACGAAGGATACGATAAATCTGCTGATTGACAGGCTGTGTGGGATTAAGTTGCGTTTCGACGGTCATTCGTTCTTGCTTGTGAGTGAGTTAACTGCATGAGTCTACCACTTTTTTATGACAAGCAATAACCCGGCAGTTACGCCGGGTATAAAAATTACTGACGGTGGACATTCAGCCCGGCATAGCTTTGGGTAACCGGCATCATTTCCAGGGTATTGATATTGACGTGAGCAGGCAGCGTTGACACCCACCAGACGGCTTCGCTGACATCTTCTGGCGTTAATGCAACGGTATTTTGATAGGTTTTTTCCGCTTTACCGTCATCGCCTTTAAAGCGGACATTGGAAAACTCGGTGCCACCCACCAGACCCGGTTCGATGTCGGTGACGCGCACCGCCGTACCATGCAGGTCCGTACGCAGATTCAGGCTAAACTGACGAACAAAGGCTTTCGTCGCACCGTAAACGTTACCACCGGCATACGGCCAGCTGCCTGCCGTTGAGCCAATGTTAATAATATGACCATGATTACGTTCAACCATACCCGGTAAGACGGCGCGCGTCATATATACCAGGCCTTTGTTGTTGGTATCAATCATCGTTTCCCAGTCTTCAATGCTGGCTTTATGCGCAGGCTCCATGCCCAACGCCAGGCCGGCATTATTTACCAGGATATCAATATTGCTCCACTCGGCAGGGAGCGATGCCAGCATCTCTTCAATAGCGGCGCGGTTGCGAACGTCCAGTTGGGCGATGTACAGATTATCTCCCAGTTCGTCTTTTAACTCCTGCAACCGTTCCTGGCGACGGCCAGTGGCGATAACTTTATGCCCTTGTTGAATAAAACGACGAGTAATGCATTCACCAAAACCTGCCGTTGCTCCAGTTACTAAAACGATCATCTCACTGTTCCTCAACGCTTTTGTGTGTCAATAACATAGCACGTGATGCTTAAGAGCGGGTAATACTGGTTTGCAAGATTGCACTCCGTTATCAGTAAGCCTACGCTATGGAACACCTCGCGTTCAGGAGAAGAAAATGACAACAATGAATCCTTTCCTTGTGCAAAGCACACTGCCGTATCTGGCTCCTCATTTTGATCAAATTGCCAATCATCACTATCGCCCGGCATTCGATGAGGGAATACAGCAAAAGCGGGCAGAAATTGCTGCCATCGCGCTTAACCCGCAAACACCTGATTTCAACAATACTATTCTGGCACTGGAACAAAGTGGAGAATTACTTACCCGCGTTACCAGCGTCTTTTTTGCGATGACTGCGGCGCATACCAATGATGAATTACAGCGTCTTGACGAGCAGTTTTCCGCTGAACTGGCGGAACTGGCTAATGATATCTATCTGAATGGTGAATTATTCGCGCGGGTAGATGCTGTCTGGCAACGCCGTGAATCTCTGGGGCTTGATAGTGAATCCATCCGCCTGGTGGAGGAGATTCATCAACGTTTTGTCCTTGCCGGAGCCAAGCTTGCGCATGCTGATAAAGCAAAATTAAAAGTACTGAATACAGAAGCTGCGACCCTGACCAGCCAGTTTAACCAGCGATTACTGGCAGCAAATAAATCCGGCGGTCTGGTTGTGAACGATATCGCGCAGCTGGCAGGAATGAGTGAGCAAGAGATTGCGCTGGCGGCAGAGGCGGCTCGCGAGAAAGGTCTGGATAACAAATGGCTGATTCCGCTGCTGAATACCACCCAACAACCGGCGCTTGCCGAAATGCGCGATCGTGCGACGCGTGAAAAACTGTTTATTGCGGGCTGGACGCGAGCGGAAAAAAATGATGCCAATGATACCCGCGCTATCATTCAACGTCTGGTGGAGATCCGTGCACAACAGGCAACATTACTTGGTTTTCCTCATTATGCCGCATGGAAAATCGCCGATCAGATGGCAAAAACACCTGAAGCAGCACTCAACTTTATGCGGGAAATTGTTCCAGCGGCGCGTCAACGTGCGAGCGATGAATTAGCCTCCATACAGGCGGTTATTGATAAGCAGCAGGGCGGGTTTAGCGCGCAGCCGTGGGACTGGGCATTTTATGCCGAACAGGTCCGGCGAGAGAAATTTGATCTTGATGAGGCGCAGCTCAAGCCATATTTTGAATTAAACACGGTGTTGAATGAAGGTGTATTCTGGACCGCGAATCAGCTCTTCGGTATTAAGTTTGTCGAACGTTTTGATATTCCTGTCTACCATCCTGACGTTCGGGTGTGGGAAATTTTTGATCATAATGGCGTGGGGCTGGCGTTATTTTACGGTGATTTCTTCGCCCGTGATTCAAAAAGCGGCGGTGCATGGATGGGCAATTTTGTTGAGCAATCAACGCTTAATGAAACGCATCCGGTAATTTATAACGTCTGCAATTATCAGAAACCCGCTGCCGGTGAGCCTGCGTTGTTACTCTGGGATGATGTCATAACCTTATTCCATGAATTTGGTCATACGCTGCACGGCCTTTTTGCCCGCCAGCGTTTTGCCACGCTTTCCGGTACCAACACGCCGCGTGATTTTGTCGAATTTCCGTCGCAAATCAACGAACACTGGGCAACGCATCCGCAGGTATTCGCTCGCTACGCCCGGCATTATCAGAGCGGGGCAGCAATGCCTGACGAACTGCAACAGAAAATGCGTAATGCCAGCCTGTTCAACAAAGGGTATGAGATGAGCGAACTGCTTAGCGCCGCACTTCTCGATATGCGCTGGCATTGCCTGGAAGAAAACGAAGCAATGCAGGATGTCGATGATTTTGAATTGCGGGCGCTGGTGGCAGAAAATATGGATCTTCCTGCTATACCGCCACGCTATCGCAGCAGTTATTTTGCCCATATTTTTGGTGGCGGATATGCCGCAGGTTATTACGCTTATCTGTGGACGCAAATGTTGGCCGATGATGGTTACCAGTGGTTTGTTGAGCAGGGCGGATTAACGCGTGAAAATGGGCTGCGTTTTCGCGAGGCGATCCTTTCCAGAGGTAACAGCGAAGATCTGGAACGCCTGTATCGACAATGGCGCGGTAAGGCTCCTCAGATTATGCCGATGCTGCAACATCGTGGCTTGAACATATAAACACCACCAATGGCTGTCCTGGAGATATCGCCAGGCCAGCCTGGTTATAGCAGTAACTGCAGCAGCTGGGCGAGGGCAAACCTCACCGCTAAAGCTAATACCGTTTCGCAGTCGCCAGCAAAATGCATAACCGCAGTGTAGTTCTGGCCTTTAATATGCCACGCGAACCAGACGGTACCCGCTGGCGTACCATCTTCACCGCCCTCCGGTCCGCCGTAGCCGGTAATGGCAATACTGACATCAGCATCCGCACGCTCTATGGCACCGGTTGCCATTTCTGCTGCCACTTTCTCACTCACCGCAGAATATCGTTCAAGAGATTGCTGGCTTACGCTGAGGATTTTCATCTTTGCCTGATCGGTGAAAGTAACAAAGCCTGCACCGTAAAATTTGGGTGTATCTTCAGCTGCACACAGGGCGCTAGCCAACTTACCGCCGGTGCATGATTCGGCGGTAGTTAAGCGTAATTGATCCGTGATAAGTCTTTGACTCAACGCGGATGTCAGGTTTTCAATAGTGTCGGTATCTGCAAGCTGTACAATTTTATCTTTATTAATGTTCACTGTTTTTTGTCCACGCTTTAATATGTAAAGGTGATTTGCTTTTTCTGTATGCTCGTCCAATATAATAATTTTCAAACATATAAATCCGATTATTCTGAAAATATGTTTAAGACTCTTCAATCTTCTTAACTTTAGTGAGTTAAATTCTCTGAATATTTGACAGCTAGTTGGCTGATTTTAAATGCCTTATAACAATTGGCAGCATTCTTATTTGGCAATTATAAAAATAGCAACCAGACTTAATAAGTCAAACCAAACGCAATTAAGGAGTTAGTATGAAATTTCAGGCCATTGTATTAGCAAGTTTTCTTGTCATGCCTTATGCGTTGGCAGATGACCAGGGCGGTTTAAAACAGGATGCAGCGCCACCGCCGCCTCATGCAATAGAAGATGGCTATCGCGGAACCGATGATGCAAAAAAAATGACCGTTGATTTCGCAAAAACCATGCACGATGGCGCTTCGGTTTCACTACGCGGTAATTTGATTTCTCACAAAGGAGATGACCGTTACGTTTTTCGCGATAAGAGCGGTGAAATTAATGTTGTTATTCCTGCGGCCGTTTTTGATGGTCGAGAAGTTCAGCCGGACCAGATGATCAACATTAGCGGCAGTCTGGATAAGAAAAGCGCGCCGGCCGTCGTTCGGGTCACTCATTTGCAGAAATAAAAATAAATTAGCCTGATGGCCTGAACTACCGGGCCATTTGGGTACTGGGTTATGCTATTTGTCATCCTTTCATTTGCGATAATGCAGAGGTAATTTACAGAATTAAACAATTTTTTATCCGCTGATTTTGTTTTAAATCACAATGTTATCTCAGAGATGAATCATAACTTCGGATTTCTATGAAAATATTGACGTAATTTTGCTTTTCTCTCGTTAGAATAGCGCGCACAAGGAACTGTGAAAAAGGAGTGGCAATGATCAAGAAGACAACGGAAATTGATGCCATCTTGTTAAATCTCAATAAGGCTATCGATGCCCACTACCAGTGGCTGGTGAGTATGTTTCACAGCGTGGTCGCGAGAGATGCCAGTAAGCCAGAAATAACGGATAACCATTCTTATGGACTGTGCCAGTTTGGTCGGTGGATTGATCATCTGGGGCCACTCGATAACGATGAATTACCTTACGTTCGGCTAATGGATTCTGCCCATCAACATATGCATAACTGTGGTCGGGAATTAATGCTGGCTATTGTTGAAAATCACTGGCAGGACGCGCATTTCGCCGCTTTTCAGGAAGGGTTACTTTCTTTTACTGCGGCATTAACCGATTACAAAATTTATTTACTGACGATCCGTAGCAATATGGATGTTTTGACGGGATTGCCGGGGCGCCGGGTTCTTGATGAATCCTTTGATCATCAGTTACGCAACGCTGAGCCTCTGAATCTTTATTTAATGTTGTTGGATATTGACCGATTTAAATTGGTTAATGATACCTACGGGCATTTAATCGGCGATGTAGTATTACGCACCCTGGCAACTTACTTAGCCAGTTGGACGCGTGATTACGAAACGGTTTATCGCTACGGGGGGGAAGAATTTATCATTATTGTTAAAGCGGCTAATGATGAAGAAGCATGTCGTGCAGGTGTCAGAATTTGCCAGTTAGTCGATAACCATGCCATCACACATTCCGAAGGGCATATCAACATTACCGTGACAGCAGGTGTCAGTCGCGCATTTCCTGAAGAGCCTCTGGATGTGGTCATTGGAAGAGCAGACCGGGCAATGTATGAGGGTAAGCAAACCGGAAGAAATCGCTGCATGTTTATTGACGAACAAAATGTGATTAACCGAGTTTAAGCTCCGTTTAACATTCATTGAGAAAACTGATGCTACTGTGTCAACGATCCGTTATCAGTGCAGGAAAATGCCTGTTAGCGTAAAAGCAAAACACAAATCTATCCATGCAAGCATTCACCGCCGGTTTACTGGCGGTTTTTTTTCGCCGTCATAAAAATCAGGCCCCTTGTACACAACTGTAACAAGGGGCCGGTTAGGTGAGGGATTATCTCCGTTCATTAGTCATCCCATTTGTGGCTGAAATACGCGGCCAGAAAACCAGAAAATAAAATTATTCCCAGTACTGCCATAAAAACATTCATATTACCCAGCATTATTTGCCTCCGTTTATGGTGTGGTGTGTTTCCTCGCTTACCTTAATTTTCATCTCAATGAGAAAGATATTAGCAGAGGTAACCTAAACGAAGGCTGAATTAAATTTTTATTGTGTTCGACTTAAATCAACAAAGCGCGGGCTGCCCCCACGGTTTTGCACGAATCCCTTTTAACATCAGCACCCACGCAGCAATGATCACCAACGCTAAGATGATAAACAGCGAGGAAGGCGGCAGGCTGGTTAGCACTACGCCGCTCACTAATGGGTTAATCGCGGCACCAAGCCAGCCTAAAGACTGGGCAGAAAAATAGCTGGCTTTCATTCCTGGCGGCGCAATATGGTCAATCAACATATACTCGCCCGGCGCATAAATGATTTCACCGACAGTAAATACCGCAGCTGACATACCCCACAATAGCAGGCTGTTGCCGGAAAAAATAAAACCGACCAGACCGATGACGAAACAGAGGGTGCCTGCTGTCATCAGCGCGCGGATGTTAGCCGGGTTAAGTCGGCGGCCCACGGAATATTGCAACGTAACCACCATGGCAGCATTCACCGGAAGAACAACCGCGACCACCTTTTCGGCAAAATCCCCATCAGCAATCACCATCACATATTGTGAAATGCATGAAGCAAATGCGCCGCTAACAAAAGAAGCTAGAAAGCCAGAGCAGGTAAACCACAACAGTGCTTTATCTTGTAATAAAACTTTCGGCGACCAGACACTGCCTGTTTCCGTGGCGATGATTTTCTCGCTGCGCTTTACCCAAATTTGAATGAAAAGCATGGGAAACGCGGAACAGATAGCTGCCAGCCAGAAGGGCAGATTGATGCTCTGCATCACCAACAGCGTGCCGAGCGGCGGACCGATGGTCCAGCCAATGTTGAGCATGGTGTAGTTGATTGAGAAGATTTTCGTTTTGCTGGTGGACGAAAGATTGTCGGCAAACCAGGCTTTCAGCACGGTAGCAAAAACGGAATAGGCGCAGTTAATAAGGGCAAAAAATAGCACCACCAGCGTCACGTTATTCACTACGTTATTCACTACGTTATTCACTAAAGGAATGGCAATAAAACCGCTGGCGAAGGCGGTAATTGCCAGTAACATATAGCGTTTCTTGTCGAACTTATCCGCCAGGATACCAAAACCGAGGCTAAAAACGACGCCAATAGTGAGCGCAATTGTCATCGCATAACCGATTAGATCGACACTCAGGCTGTACTGGCGACTCAAGTAAATGGTCATAAACGGCAGCGTAGCGCCGCGTCCGATGGTTAATAACAACGACGAGGCAAGAAGGGCGCTGGTAGAGCGTCGTAGGGATAAGTTCATTTGTCTGTCCGGCAGTGCGTTTCGTTATGTTTTGTTTTAGAGATGTAAAGAAATAGCATGGCAAAAATCCGAAGTATAGCGACTTATTTGCGCATTAATGCCGTCGTAACCGGCGACTAACGAATCAACTGTTAAAGAAAAGTAAATTCAGCTAAGTTGATTGCTTACAAAAGATGAAATTCAGAGGCGGTAGAATGTCGCGAAAAGATGGGGTGTTGGCGCTACTGGTAGTGGTCGTATGGGGGCTAAATTTTGTGGTCATCAAAGTGGGGCTTCATAACATGCCACCGCTGATGCTGGCCGGTTTGCGCTTTATGCTGGTCGCTTTTCCGGCCATCTTTTTTGTCGCACGACCGAAAGTACCACTGAATTTGCTGCTGGGGTATGGATTAACCATCAGTTTTGCACAGTTTGCCTTTCTCTTCTGCGCCATTAACTTTGGTATGCCTGCTGGACTGGCTTCGCTGGTGTTACAGGCTCAGGCGTTTTTTACTATCGTGCTCGGTGCTTTTACTTTTGGCGAACGGCTGCACGGTAAGCAACTGGCGGGGATTGCGTTAGCGATTTTTGGCGTACTGGTGTTAATCGAAGATAGTCTGAACGGTCAGCATGTGGCGATGCTCGGCTTTATGTTGACCCTGGCGGCAGCATTTAGTTGGGCGTGTGGCAACATCTTCAATAAAAAGATCATGTCTCATTCATCCCGTCCGGCGGTAATGTCTCTGGTCGTCTGGAGCGCATTAATCCCAATAATTCCGTTTTTTGTCGCCTCGCTCATTCTCGATGGCTCCGGAAAAATGATTCACAGTCTGGTCACTATCGACATGACCACCATTCTGGCGTTGATGTATCTGGCATTTGTAGCGACGATAGTTGGCTACGGGATTTGGGGTACGCTGCTTGGACGCTATGAAACATGGCGTGTCGCACCATTATCATTACTGGTGCCAGTAGTCGGTCTGGCAAGTGCAGCGTTACTGCTGGATGAACGCTTAACAGGTCTGCAATTCTTAGGGGCTGTGCTCATTATGGCCGGACTGTATATCAATGTATTTGGTTTGCAGTGGCGTAAAGCGGTGAAGGTAAGAGGTTAACAAGCCCCGATATGCCGGGGCCTGAATATACTACATGGCTTGTTGGTTATAATAGGGCACGCCCAGCGCATCCGATTTGTCACTGCCTGTACCCATGTGATTTAAATCGAACGGTGGTTGTTCCTGCGATGGGGGAACAACCACCACATCGCCACAGGAAGTAACGAGCGGTTGCTGGGTTTGTTCCGCAATGCCCTGCGCGGAAAAGAGAATAAGCGCAGCTGCTATTGCGGATAAAAGCGGTTTCATAATTGCCTCAGTGACGTTGTCACGTTTTCAACTAGCTGTTGTAATGGTTTAATGGATGTAAAAAGCGCGATTCGCCCTGCATATTGGTCATCCGGTATTTATGCGGCGGAACATCAAAGTAATTTTTGAAGGTTCGGGTCAGAGTTTGTTGCGACTCGAAGCCATATCGTTCTGCCAGATAGAGTATCGGCTCGTTACTTTCCTTCAGCTTTTGCGCGATTTCCGTCATCTTACGGCTGCGGATGTATTGGCCTAATGAATGACCGGTTTCTTTTTTAAACATCCGTTGCAGGTGCCATTTGGAGTAACCCGAACGCTCTGACACTTTCTCCAGTGACAGTGGCGATTCCAGGTTGTCCTCGATCCAGTCCAAAATGCTATGAATGGTAATAGCGTCAGTATTGCGTCTGGACATCGTCATACCTCATTTTTTGTTTACGGCAGGACTTTCTTAAGCAAATGCTCAAGTGTTGCCACTTCGTCCGCCGTCAGGTTTTTTGTTAATTCTTGATGCAGGTCCTGGCCAACTAATTGATGGCATTGTTCACATATTGCCGCGCCGCTGGTGGTAAGTTTTACCAGTACGCCGCGCTTATCATTCGGGTTCGGCAACCTTTCCACCCAGCCTTTACAGACCAGGCGATCCAGCATACGGGTCAGTGCTCCCAGGTCGACCGACAACACTTTTTTCAGTTCAACCGGAGTAATACACGCCGCGCAGCGGATAGAGCAGAGCACCTTAAACTGTGCCGCAGTAATATCCAGCGGAGACAGATACTCGTTAAGCAGACGATCTTTCTTCTGATTAACCATATGGATTAAGCGACCCAATGGAATAATTTCATTGAACAGATCGCTGGTACTTTTCACATTAGTTGCCCTGGCAAGTAATTAGTTGCAGATGATAATATTGCCCAGACAAGTATAAGTCAAATGAATGAATTGACCGATGCCACGTTTTGCTAAATCGGTTCAAGTTTTGGTCAATGCGATGCAAGGTTAGCTAAAGAGTGACACTTTATCCTTGTTTACCCCTTATACTTTTCGCTGATAACCCAGATACACAGGATAACAACCACCAATGTTAGATTTGTTTAAAGCAATTGGCCTGGGGCTGGTGGTGTTACTGCCGTTAGCTAACCCATTAACAACTGTCGCGTTATTTCTTGGCCTGGCAGGCAACATGAACAGTGCCGAACGTAATCGTCAGTCGTTGATGGCCTCGGTGTACGTATTTGCCATCATGATGGTGGCGTATTACGCCGGGCAACTGGTGATGGATACATTTGGCATTTCGATTCCCGGTCTGCGAATTGCAGGCGGCTTAATCGTCGCGTTTATCGGTTTTCGGATGCTCTTTCCGCAACAGAAAGCGATTGATTCACCGGAAGCGAAAAGCAAGTCGGAAGAGCTGGAAGATGAACCCAGCGCCAATATTGCTTTTGTACCACTGGCAATGCCAAGTACCGCCGGTCCGGGAACCATTGCGATGATTATTAGCTCGGCGTCCACAGTGCGTCAGAGTTCAACCTTCGCTGATTGGGTACTGATGGTTGCGCCGCCGCTGATCTTTTTCCTGGTGGCGGTTATTTTGTGGGGAAGTCTACGCAGCTCTGGCGCAATTATGCGGCTGGTGGGCAAGGGTGGCATTGAAGCGATCTCCCGCCTGATGGGGTTCCTGCTGGTATGTATGGGTGTGCAGTTTATTATTAACGGCATCCTGGAAATCATTAAAACGTACCATTAAAAAAGGCCCGAATGGGCCTTTCAACTATTGCGTCTGTTCTTCGAGTGTCACTGGCCAGCGGCGAAATATAATGATTGACCATATTAACGCGGCAAAAGCAGGCACCGCGCCCACATAACCAATCATCGACATTGACCAGTGCAGACTCACCTGATTACCTACCAACGCACCCGCCCCGATTCCAATATTAAATATCCCGGAGAATAGCGCCATCGCGACGTCGGTGGCATCTGGTGCCAGCGCCAGCACTTTAACCTGCATACCAAGCCCGATGATCATCATCGCGATCCCCCAGAAAATACTCAGCACCCCGAGGTGTATTTCACTGTTCGCCGCAGGTAGCAGCAGTGCCAGACACACCAGCAACAGCGCAATCGCCGTACTCACCAACGCAGACGCATACTGATTACCCAGTTTCCCGAAAATCACGCTGCCAATAATGCCCGCACCACCGAGTAATAACAGTAATGCCGTGGCAAAGTTGGCGCTGAATCCCGCAATGTTTTGCACAAAAGGCTCAATATAGCTGTATGCCGTGTAATGGGCGGTGACAACCACCACAGTTAACAAATAAATGCTCATCAATGCCGGGCGGCGGAACAATAGCGGGAGGCTTTTCAATGAACCGGAATGCTCACTGGGCAGTAAGGGAAGTAACTTAATCAGGCACAAAAGGGTAACAAGCGCCCCGATACCAATCGCGAAGAAGGTCATTCGCCAACCGAAATACTGCCCCACAATGCGCCCGAGAGGTAATCCTAATACCATTGCCAGTGCTGTACCTGTGGCAATTAAACTCAATGCCTGTGCTCGCTTCCCGGCCGGAGCCATACGGATCGCCAGGGACGCCGTAATCGACCAGAAAATCGCATGTGCAAAAGCCACACCAATGCGACTGATCACCAGAACGGTAAAGCTCCACGATAAAAACGACAGTACGTGGCTGGCAATAAACACCACAAACAGGCAGATCAGTAATTTGCGCCGTTCAACCTGGCTGGTCATTAGCATAAAAGGCAATGACATTAGCGCTACTACCCATGCGTAAATGGTCAACATAATGCCGACCTGAGCGGTTTGCATGTGAAAACTTTGCGCAATGTCAGAGAGTAGGCCAACAGGGACAAATTCGGTGGTGTTGAAGATGAAGGCGGCGACTGCCAGCGTAACGACCCGTAGCCACGCCACTTTGCGGGAAACAGTGTTTGTTGTCATAACAGATTATCGGGTGAGTTGCGAAAAAGTGATGAAATGATCTTAAAACGGTTAATGATGTGAATACAATGCATTTGTGATCTGGATCGCGTTTTCCGTTTCTCTGACGCTGATTCTTTCACGCGTCAGAGAGACGGTAAACATCACGGTTTAATGACGATCAGGAATGTCTGGCGTTTTGGAGGTTGCGGGTATAGGTGGTCTGACAGGGGAGCGAGGCCTGTTTTTCACCAGGTCTTCATGAGTAACTTTTGGCGGTGTTTTATTTTTTACAAAAAGTTTGAGGGTCTTGCGCGCCATATGTTTGATAATTTTATCATCACTTAATGATGCTGGCATCAACACGTTATTCAAATCACTTTCATTGGGATTCATAAATTGGTGATAGTGCAATAACATACTGGCGAAAAATAAAAACAAGTCCTGAAAATGAGGAGATTCTTGTTCTGCTAAAAGGGATAAAAAGCAGATGCAGACTTCGGGTAGTACATGTTTGTTAGAACCTAATGAATCCATCAGGCTTTGCAATAAATCCTCTTTTAATTCGCTGTCCGTTATGTCGAGAATGGCGGTGATCAAGTTAGGATCTTTATTGACGAACCATCTGTGAACCTCAGAGTTATTCCATAATCGGGGGAGTATAACAAAATTACCGCGAGAGATAAAATTCAGGACAAGCAAATCAAACTGGCGTAAGTAATCTGCAGCGGTATGGTGATCCGGAGGCAGGGGTTCAATATGTGGTGTATGCGCTCTTTTGATGGGAACGCCAGGGTTTATCATTGGAAATTGTTCAATAAAATCATTCAGAAACAGAAAGAGCACACGCTCGACGCCGGTCTGAAATACGCGCCCCATAGTGACAGGCTTTGGGTTGGGAGCGCAAAAAATATTAATTTCTCCATCATGGCGGAAATTATCTAAATAAATAGGACTTAAATTTATTACTACCTGAAATTCAATATTTTTTTTGTGTCTTCCATTCCTGGCGGGATAAGTGAGTTTAAACTGAACCTTTTCATTGTATAGCGTGTCGTTACCCCGAAAAGAAGTCCTCTGAATATATGATAAGTTGTCAAGGTTATTAAATATCTTTTTTGTGGCTGAGTTGATGTTTAAAGACGTGCGCCACTCTTCATTACATATTATTGTACTAAGTGCATCAATAAAATCCTTTAAAACTTCTTTTACCTGCGGTGCAATATTACGAACGGGAAAATCATCAGGAAGAGATATGTAATTGCTGATGCTTACTGGCGTAACCATATTTGCCCCATATAGTCATAAGTCATCGGAACATCACTATATAGAGCATATTAGCCGCAAGAACTATCAAAAATAGCTCATTGGTAACCCTGTTTTGTCGAGTCAGGCACATCCAGTAGTTGAATAAATGCCTCGAGCGGACGCGTTTTCGCACCACGACGCCAGACCAGCCAGGTTGTTAGCCAACGCCATTGCTCAGCTAACGGCCACGCTTCAACCTGGTGATGCCCCGGCATACTTTCCAGCATAGAGCGCGGAATAAGCGCAATACCTGCTCCTGCGACCACACAGGCCAACATTCCGTGATAAGACTCCATCTCATGGATAGTTCCCGGAGCGGCACCGTCAGCATGAAACCAGCTCTCGAAGTGGCGACGATACGAACAATTGGCGCGGAAGGCATAAATGTTACTGCCATTAACCTGACTGGCACGGATTACTGGCGCATGACCTTGTGGCGTGACGATCATCAGCTCCTCGCGGTATACCGGTATCCCGTCAATGGCAGTATGGTTAATGGGTCCATCAATAAACGCCGCATTAAGTTTTCCCTCCAGCACACCTTCCAGCATAGTGCCGGAAGGGCCGGTGGAAAGTGAAAACTGAATTTTGGGATAACGACGGTTGAATTCCGCCAGCGTGGCCGGAATGCGAACTGCTGCGGTGCTTTCCAGCGAACCCAGAGAAAATAAACCTTGCGGCTCATCGCCAGCGACAACGCTCCGCGCTTCATCCACTAACGCGAGAATTTGTTGGCTATAGCGTAAAAAGTTATGCCCGGCAGGAGATAGACGTAAACGCTGATTCTCGCGAATAAACAGATCTACCCCCAGTTCTGTTTCCAGCTGGCGTAGACGGGTAGTGAGATTCGACGGCACGCGATGCACTATTGCTGCAGCCTGCGTAATGCTGCCAGCTTCGGCAACCGCGTTGAACATCTCCAGTTGGGTCAGATCCATAATATTCTCGATTCGTGAATAAGTGGCTTAATATTATTCATTTTAAAGCAAGAGTAAATC
This sequence comes from Escherichia sp. Lx600-2, assembly GCF_036662595.1. Taxonomy (NCBI): domain Bacteria; kingdom Pseudomonadati; phylum Pseudomonadota; class Gammaproteobacteria; order Enterobacterales; family Enterobacteriaceae; genus Escherichia; species Escherichia sp. Lx600-2. The sequence goes on from NZ_JAYQWM010000044.1 coordinate 17,116, forward strand.
TGCGTATCTTCATACCATGACTCATAAAGGAGATACCCCGATGACCATTACTCCGGCAACTCATGCAATTTCGATAAATCCTGCCACGGGTGAACAACTTTCTGTGTTGCCGTGGGCTGGCGCTGATGATATCGAAAACGCACTTCAGCTGGCGGCAGCAGGCTTTCGTGACTGGCGCGAGACAAATATAGATTATCGTGCTGAAAAACTGCGTGATATCGGTAAGGCTCTGCGCGCCCGTAGCGAAGAAATGGCGCAAATGATCACCCGCGAAATGGGCAAACCAATCAACCAGGCGCGCGCTGAAGTGGCGAAATCGGCGAATTTGTGTGACTGGTATGCAGAACATGGTCCGGCAATGCTGAAGGCGGAACCTACGCTGGTGGAAAATCAGCAGGCAGTTATTGAGTATCGACCGTTGGGGACGATTCTGGCGATTATGCCGTGGAATTTTCCGTTATGGCAGGTGATGCGTGGCGCTGTTCCCATCATTCTTGCTGGTAACGGTTACTTACTTAAACATGCGCCGAATGTGATGGGCTGTGCTCAGCTCATTGCCCAGGTGTTTAAAGATGCGGGAATCCCACAAGGCGTATATGGCTGGCTGAATGCCCACAACGACGGTGTCAGTCAGATGATTAAAGACTCGCGCATTGCTGCTGTCACGGTGACCGGAAGTGTTCGTGCGGGAGCGGCTATTGGTGCACAGGCTGGAGCGGCACTGAAAAAATGCGTACTGGAACTGGGCGGTTCGGATCCATTTATTGTGCTTAACGATGCCGATCTGGAACTGGCGGTTAAAGCGGCGGTAGCCGGACGTTATCAGAATACCGGACAGGTTTGTGCAGCGGCAAAACGCTTTATTATCGAAGAGGGAATTGCTTCGGCATTTACCGAACGTTTTGTGGCAGCTGCGGCAGCCTTGAAAATGGGCGATCCCCGTGACGAAGATAACGCTCTCGGACCAATGGCTCGTTTCGATTTACGTGATGAGCTGCATCATCAGGTGGAGAAAACCCTGGCGCAAGGTGCGCGTTTGTTACTGGGCGGGGAAAAGATGGCTGGGGCAGGTAACTACTATCCGCCAACGGTTCTGGCGAATGTTACCCCAGAAATGACCGCGTTTCGGGAAGAAATGTTTGGCCCCGTTGCGGCAATCACCATTGCGAAAGATGCAGAACATGCGCTGGCACTGGCTAATGATAGTGAGTTCGGCCTTTCAGCGACCATTTTTACCACCGACGAAACACAGGCCAGACAGATGGCGGCACGTCTGGAATGCGGTGGGGTGTTTATCAATGGTTATTGTGCCAGCGACGCGCGAGTGGCCTTTGGTGGCGTGAAAAAGAGTGGCTTTGGTCGTGAGCTTTCCCATTTCGGCTTACACGAATTCTGTAATATCCAGACGGTGTGGAAAGACCGGATCTGACGCGACATATTCAGCTCTGATATACTCGCAGGTCTTTTCAGACCTGCGGTCCAGGAGTAGAAAGTGGCAGTCGCCATGGATAATGCAATTTTAGAAAACATCTTGCGGCAAGTCCGGCCGCTCATTGGTCAGGGTAAAGTCGCGGATTATATCCCAGCGCTGGCTACGGTAGACGGTTCCCGATTGGGCATTGCTATCTGTACCGTTGACGGACAGCTTTTTCAGGCCGGAGACGCGCAAGAACGTTTTTCCATTCAGTCTATTTCTAAAGTGCTGAGTCTCGTTGTCGCCATGCGTCATTACTCCGAAGAGGAAATCTGGCAACGCGTCGGCAAAGATCCGTCTGGATCACCGTTCAATTCTTTAGTGCAACTGGAAATGGAGCAGGGTATTCCGCGTAATCCGTTTATTAATGCCGGTGCGCTGGTGGTCTGCGATATGTTGCAAGGGCGATTAAGCGCACCACGGCAACGTATGCTGGAAGTCGTGCGCGGCTTAAGCGGTGTGTCTGATATTTCCTACGATACGGTGGTAGCGCGTTCCGAATTTGAACATTCCGCGCGAAATGCGGCTATCGCCTGGCTGATGAAGTCGTTTGGCAATTTCCATCATGACGTGACAACCGTTCTGCAAAACTACTTTCATTACTGCGCTCTGAAAATGAGCTGTGTAGAGCTGGCCCGGACGTTTGTCTTTCTGGCTAATCAGGGGAAAGCTATTCATATTGATGAACCAGTGGTGACGCCAATGCAGGCGCGGCAAATTAACGCGCTGATGGCGACCAGTGGTATGTACCAGAACGCGGGGGAGTTTGCCTGGCGGGTGGGACTACCGGCGAAATCTGGCGTTGGGGGCGGTATTGTGGCGATTGTTCCGCATGAAATGGCCATCGCAGTCTGGAGTCCGGAACTGGATGATGCAGGTAACTCGCTTGCGGGCATTGCCGTCCTTGAACAATTGACGAAACAGTTAGGGCGTTCGGTTTATTAATGCAGTCTCTCGATCCACTCTTCGCGCGTTTATCCCGTTCAAAATTTCGATCTCGCTTTCGTTTGGGCATGAAAGAGCGTCAGTATTGTCTGGAGAAAGGCGCGCCAGTCATCGAACAACATGCGGCGGATTTTGTCGCTAAACGTCTTGCTCCGGCATTACCGGCTAATGACGGTAAGCAAACCCCCATGCGCGGGCATCCGGTGTTTATCGCTCAGCACGCCACCGCGACCTGCTGTCGCGGTTGTCTGGCTAAGTGGCATAACATTCCGCAGGGTGTTTCGTTAAGCGAAGAACAACAACGTTATATCGTGGCGGTAATCTATCACTGGCTGGTTGTACAGATGAATCAGCTATGAGAATTGCGGAAAACGATAAAATAGCATTCCCAGGGTACCTTTATTTGCCGCCGCTGTCAGCGAACATGCTATCCTTTATGAGAATTTACTTATTACGTTGAGATAATTGCCACCCGCAATTGTATGGACAGATAATTAATGCATGTACACCCCATTTCAACTTTCCGTTTGTTCCAGGAAGGTCATCTGCTACGTAATAGCATCGCTATTTTTGCGCTAACCACGCTGTTCTATTTTATTGGTGCAGAGTTACGGCTGGTTCACGAACTTTCTCTTTTCTGGCCCTGAATGGCGTAATGGCGGGGGTGTTTGCCCGCTATGTCTGGCTTAATCGACTGCATTACTACGCGATCAGTTATGTGGCGATGCTGGTTTATGATGCCATAACCACCGAATGGGGACTGGTTTCACTGGCTATCAATTTCTCCAATATGATGTTTATTGTTACCGTCGCCTTACTGGTCGTGCGGGATAAGCGTCTGGGGAAAAATAAGTATGAGCCAGTAAGTGCCTTACGGCTATTTAATTACTGTCTGATTGCCGCATTATTATGCGCTATTGTCGGGGCGATTGGTTCGGTCAGTATTGATAGTCTGGATTTCTGGCCTTTGCTTGCGGACTGGTTCAGTGAGCAATTCTCAACGGGCGTGTTGATCGTGCCTTGTATGCTGACGTTGGCTATTCCTGGAGTGCTGCCGCGCTTTAAAGCAGAACAGATGATGCCCGCCATCGCGCTTATTGTGTCGGTTATTGCCTCGGTAGTCATTGGTGGAGCGGGGAGTCTGGCGTTCCCGCTGCCTGCATTAATCTGGTGTGCAGTGCGCTATACGCCGCAGGTAACATGTCTGTTGACCTTTGTCACCGGTGCGGTGGAAATCGTACTGGTGGCTAATTCGGTGATTGATATCTCGGTCGGTTCGCCGTTCTCCATTCCGGAAATGTTCTCCGCACGTCTCGGTATTGCCACGATGGCGATATGCCCAATTATGGTTTCTTTTAGCGTGGCAGCGATCAATTCGCTAATGAAGCAAGTTGCGCTGCGAGCCGACTTTGATTTTCTGACTCAGGTTTACTCACGGTCCGGTCTTTATGAGGCGCTGAAAAGTCCATCGCTGAAACAGACACAACATCTGACTGTCATGCTGCTTGATATCGACTATTTCAAAAGTATTAACGATAACTATGGACATGAATGTGGCGATAAAGTGTTAAGCGTGTTTGCCCGGCATATCCAGAAGATTGTCGGTGATAAGGGGCTGGTGGCGCGAATGGGCGGCGAAGAATTTGCTGTTGCAGTGCCGTCGGTGAATCCTGTCGATGGTCTGCTAATGGCGGAAAAAATCCGTAAAGGCGTTGAACTGCAACCATTCACCTGGCAACAAAAAACGCTTTATCTCACGGTAAGTATTGGCGTCGGTAGTGGTCGCGCATCGTACCGAACGCTGACCGATGACTTTAATAAATTGATGGTCGAAGCCGATACGTGTCTGTATCGCTCGAAGAAAGATGGGCGCAACCGTACCAGCACTATGCGTTACGGTGAGGAAGTTGTCTGACATCTTTATTCATTCAGAGCGATTTGAATGCAATGTGTTCTACCACTTTATGATCCAGGAAAAGGCGTATTTCCTCGATTAAACCATGATCCGCGCCACACTTTTCTCATAAAACTGCTCATTAATCATCAGGAGTTGATCAAAACAGGGGTTCGGCGTATTAAAGTTTGCTAACCTGTCGTACCAATTCAAACAGGTTGTATGACTAATCAGAAGGGAACCCATTGTGAAAACACTAAATCGTCGCGATTTTCCCGGTGCACAGTATCCAGAACGTATCATTCAGTTTGGTGAAGGTAACTTCCTGCGCGCCTTTGTTGACTGGCAAATAGATCTCCTGAATGAGCACACCGATCTGAATTCTGGTGTGGTCGTTGTTCGTCCGATTGAAACTTCATTCCCGCCGTCACTGAGCACGCAGGATGGTCTGTACACCACCATTATCCGTGGCCTGAATGAGAAGGGGGAAGCGGTCAGCGACGCGCGTCTGATTCGCTCTGTTAATCGTGAAATCAGCGTCTACAGTGAATACGATGAATTCCTGAAACTGGCGCACAACCCGGAAATGCGCTTTGTTTTCTCTAACACCACCGAAGCGGGTATCAGCTACCATGCGGGCGATAAATTCGATGACGCGCCAGCGGTAAGTTATCCGGCAAAACTGACCCGTCTGCTGTTCGAACGTTTTAGCCATTTCAACGGTGCGCTGGATAAAGGTTGGATCATCATCCCGTGTGAGTTGATCGACTACAATGGCGACGCGTTGCGTGAACTGGTGCTGCGCTATGCGCAAGAGTGGGCACTGCCAGAAGCATTTATTCAATGGCTGGATCAGGCTAACAGCTTCTGTTCTACGCTGGTGGACCGTATCGTTACCGGTTATCCGCGTGATGAAGTGGCTAAACTGGAAGAAGAACTGGGTTATCACGATGGTTTCCTCGACACCGCTGAACACTTTTACCTGTTTGTGATTCAGGGACCGAAATCCTTAGCGACCGAGCTGCGTCTGGACAAATATCCGCTCAACGTGCTGATTGTTGACGATATTAAACCGTATAAAGAACGCAAAGTGGCAATACTCAACGGTGCACACACCGCGTTGGTGCCGGTGGCGTTCCAGGCAGGGCTGGATACCGTAGGTGAAGCGATGAACGATGCTGAAATTTGCGCATTCGTTGAAAAAGCCATCTACGAAGAAATTATTCCGGTTCTGGATTTGCCTCGCGATGAACTGGAGTCTTTCGCCAGTGCAGTCACCGGGCGTTTCCGTAACCCGTACATCAAGCATCAGCTGCTGTCTATCGCGCTCAACGGTATGACCAAGTTCCGTACCCGCATCCTGCCGCAGCTACTGGCAGGGCAGAAGGCAAACGGCACACTTCCGGCGCGCCTTACTTTCGCATTAGCGGCATTGATTGCGTTCTATCGCGGTGAGCGTAACGGAGAAACATATCCGGTACAGGACGATGCACACTGGCTGGAACGTTATCAGCAACTCTGGAGCCAGCATCGTGACCGTGTTATCGGTACCCAGGAACTGGTTGCGATTGTGTTGGCAGAAAAAGACCACTGGGAGCAGGACCTGACGCAAGTGCCTGGTCTGGTCGAGCAGGTTGCTAATGACCTGGATGCGATTCTTGAAAAAGGGATGCGCGAAGCTGTACGTCCGTTGTGCTAATACTCTGAACCCGGTTTCGACCGGGTTTCTTATTTCATTATATTAGTTACAACATCCTATGAGCCTTTATCATTAACAGGTGCCACATGCAGCGCCTGTTAATGTTGTAATTTTGTAGGTGATTTGTAAGTAGCGTCTTGAGAATGTGATCGTAATCACGTTTAATAGGGCGACTTTTCCACGCCTGAAGATAACCATGATTGTTCGTCCACAACAACACTGGCTGCGCCGTATTTTTGTCTGGCACGGTTCAGTATTATCCAAGATATCCTCGCGCTTACTACTCAATTTTCTCTTTTCTATCGCTGTTATTTTCATGCTGCCCTGGTACACGCATTTGGGCATTAAATTCACCCTCGCACCGTTCAGCATTCTCGGTGTCGCCATCGCCATTTTTCTTGGTTTTCGTAATAATGCCGGTTACGCCCGTTACGTTGAAGCGCGAAAACTTTGGGGGCAGTTGATGATTGCCTCGCGGTCGTTACTGCGCGAGGTAAAAACGACATTGCCGGATTCGGCAAGTGTAAGGGAGTTTGCCCGGCTGCAAATCGCCTTCGCTCACTGTTTACGCATGACATTACGCAAACAGCCACAGGCGGAAGTGCTGGCTCATTATCTCAAGACTGAAGATCTTCAGCGTGTACTGGCTTCGAACTCTCCAGCTAACCGTATCTTGTTAATAATGGGAGAATGGTTGGCGGTTCAGCGCCGCAATGGACAGCTTTCAGATATCCTGTTTATTAGCCTCAACGATCGGCTTAACGATATTTCAGCGGTTCTGGCAGGCTGCGAGCGCATTGCCTACACGCCAATTCCCTTTGCCTACACCCTGATTTTGCATCGTACCGTTTATCTGTTTTGTATCATGCTGCCGTTCGCACTGGTCGTGGACCTGCATTACATGACGCCTTTTATCTCTGTGCTGATTTCCTACACTTTTATTTCGCTGGATTGTCTGGCGGAAGAACTGGAAGATCCGTTCGGTACTGAAAACAATGATTTACCACTGGATGCCATCTGCAACGCTATTGAAATTGACCTCTTACAGATGAACGATGAAGCCGAAATTCCAGCAAAAATTCTTCCCGATCGCCATTACCAACTGACGTGATATTTACTCCGTACGGCGGGCAACAATAAACAGACGCGGAAATGCCAGCAGTATCTGTCCGTTCTCTTGCAGTGGATACTGCTCTTCCAACATCTGATGGTAGCGCGTAAGAAAAAGCTGCTGTTCGCTCTCGGTCAGATCCTGTAACCACGGACGTAATCCAGTGGCGGTCACCCAATCGATAATCGCCTGGTGCGACGGCATCTGGTGATAGTAGGTGGTTCGCCAGATATCGACCTCACATCCGGCTTCGCTCAAAATATCGTAGTAAGCATGAACGCCAGCCAACGGCTCACGCCCGCGATCCGGGTAGTTTTGTTCCCAGGCAACTTCGCGCATGAGCACATGGGTCGGCTCCAGCCAGTTATCTGGCATCTGTACTGCCAGCACGCCCTGCGGATTAAGTAAAGAAACCAAGTGAGGAAACAATTCGTAGTGGTCGGGCAGCCATTGCAGTGAGGCATTAGCAAAAATCAGATCGAGTGTCTGTTCCGGTTGCCAGTTGCGGATATCTGCTTCCACAAACTGGCAGTCTGGCAAAGCACTGCGCGCTTCGGCAATCATCGCCGGAGACGAGTCGATGCCCGTTATCCTGGCAGCAGGCCAACGTTGTTGTAGAAGGGCGGTGCTGTTACCTGGGCCACAGCCAAGATCGGCAACGTATTCGATATTCTCCAGCGGCACTCTGGCAAGCAGCTCCACCGCCGGACGCGATCGTTCAGCGGCAAAGTGCAGATATAAAGAGGGGTTCCAGTCAGACATTTATTTACTCCCGTCAGCGCGTTACCCCAATTGTAGATAAAACTGATAAATTCGCCTCACGGCATCAACCCATTGAACAGACGTTTTTTACGCGGCCCGGTCATTAAAGATTCCAGTTTCGCGACACAGGTTTTGTAGTGAGGCGTGGTTTTATGGAATGCCACTGCGTCTTCATCTTTATAGGCTTCGTAGATATAAAAGCGCGAATTCACTTCCGGGTCCTGTAAGACATCGAAGCGCAAATTGCCTTCTTCCTGTACAGAGCCCAGGTGGTTCTGGCGAAAAACTTCGATAAACTCGTCAACCTTGTCTTCATGAACGTTAATTTCAACCAGTGTGACGTGCATAATTCTTCTCCTTAAATCCGCAGTTACTGTTTTTCACTCAGATAGAGTTCATATGCCCGATCAGCCGTTTCGTTATGGTGTACCACCGCCTGTACGGCTTTCATCATTGCCACCGGATGGTCAGACTGGAAAATATTACGCCCCATATCCACACCAGAAGCGCCCTGATCGATAGCCTGCCAGCACATTTCCAGCGCCTCGCGCTCCGGTAATTTTTTACCGCCAGCAATAACAATGGGTACCGGACATCCGGCAACAATCCGTTCAAAACCTTTTTCGACATAATAGGTTTTGATAATTAGCGCCCCCATTTCAGCGGCTATTCGAGTCGCGAGCGAGAAATAACGCTGATCGCGCACCATATCTTTGCCCACGCCTGTCACGGCCATGGTCGGCATTCCCACTTTCATTCCGGCATCGACCAGCTGAATAATATTTTTGATCGACTGATGTTCATATTCGCTTCCGATATAAACCTGCGCCGCCACCGCGCAACTGTTCAGGCGCACGGCGTCATCCATCGATAACGCCACGGCTTCATTACTTAATTCCGCCAGAATAGAGTTCGCACCTGACGCCCGCAGTACCACCGGCCTATTGGTCGCAGGGGGAACTACGCTGCGCAAAATGCCGCGCGTACACATTAATACATCGGCATGTTCAAACAGCGGGGCGATATTTATATCAATGCGTTCAAGTCCGGTAGTCGGTCCCTGAAAATAACCATGGTCAAAAGCCAGCATCACGGTTTTACCCGTTTTCGGATTAAATATCCGCGATAAGCGTGACTGCATTCCCCAATCCAGCGCACCGCAACCTTTCAGGGTAAAAGGGATATTTTTTTGCGGTTGATCGGTACGAAAATCTTTACCATCTTTAATATCGTCTAAATCTGCCATAACTTACTCCGGTTAAGTAATGTACATCAGAAATCGTATTTGCCGATATTCTCTTTGTTGAATATCACGCGCTCCGGTAACAGTACGATGCCATTACCATCCGCTTCGTAGTCATAGCCCTGGACGCTGTTTGGCGAGACTTCCACCTGACCTACGCCCTGAATATCCAGCTTGTCGCCCGTTTTCATTGATCCTTTTTTCAATAATGCATCCGCGACATAAACTGAAATTTTGCCTTGCTGAACCACATCCCACAGGCCAAATTCTTTCACCGTGCCGCGTTCCACATATGGACGCATCACGTTTGGCGTACTGAATCCGACAATCGCAACTTTGTCATTTTTCAGGTTTTCTGCGGCTTGTGCGGCAGCGGGCAGGGCATTGGCATCGGGGGCGATAATGGCGTCGAGATCGCTATACGCTTTTAATATTCCTTCTGCGGTTTGTAACGATTTAGTGGCATCGTTATAGCCAAACTGCGTAGTGACAATTTCCCAGCCAGGATGCTCTTTGGCGATTTTCGCTTTCGCTTCTTTCACCCACTGGTTTTGGTCCGTAACGGTGGGGCTTGAGTAGAAAAACGCGACTTTGGCTTTGTCTTTATTCACCTGACGCGCCGCCATATCCACCAACATACCTCCCAACTGGGCGGGAGTTCCCTGATTAATGTAGTAAGAGCGGCACTCCGGTTTAGTATCAGAGTCCCAGGTCAGCACTCTCACACCACGTTGCATGGCGCGTTTCAGTGCCGGACACAAGCCATCAGGCGAAACCGCAGAAACGATAATGGCGTTATAACCTTGATTGACGAAGTTATTAATCAACTGTACCTGACTAGAAACACTGGGTTCTGTCGGCCCGTCGTAGGTCACATCAACGCCCAGCTCTTTACCCGCTTGTTGTGCGCCGTTGCCACCGCTGGTAAAAAATCCCACGCCAACCAGTTTGGGAATAAATGCAATACGCTCTGCGGCCTGCACATTCATAGAGATTGCGGCAATGCCAAGAGCGCTAAGTAAGGCGATTTTCTTAAAGCGATGAAGTGTCATGAAGATATCCTTTATGGCAATGGGTTATTGGCCCGACGCGCCAGCCACTCTTTAATTTGCTGGCGATGCAGGCTAACGGAACGACCTACGACAACGACGATAAGTAGCGCACCGGAAAGGGCGCTGGACACCTGATTTGGCACTCCTGCCATTTGCAAACCTTGTTGCAAATATCCCACTAATAAAACCGCAATGGCGGTGCCGATAATGGAACCGGAACCACCATAAATATTGGCACCGCCAAGCACCACGGCGGTGATGGCGGGCATCAGAAACGACGCACCGAGATCGGAACGTGCTGAACCAAAATACGACACCAGCAGCACAGCGGCGACCGCAGACGCCAGCCCCGTCATGGCATAGAGCGCACATAAGGTGCGGTTAACTGGAATCGCGCTATAAAGCGCCACGCGCGGGCTTTGCCCAATCAAAAACACATTACGTCCGGCATGGGTTTTATGCAGCCAGAGCCAGAAAACGAGGAGACATATCAGGAAGATAATCAGCGGAACGGGGAGCCCCAACACATCCAGGTTAGCGAAATCTGTAAACGCCATCGGGAATCCACCAATACCTTCGTACCCCGTCGCTCCGGCCATCCCGGAAAGCAGCAGGGCGCTTCCGGCAAACAGATACAGCGTGCCAAGCGTAATCACCAGCGGGTTAACTTTGGTATAGATAATTAATCCGGCGTTGATCAGCCCGCACAATGCGCCGAGCAGTAAGGTCAGAAGAATCGCCAGCGGCATCGGCACACCACTTTGAAACAGCACGCCCAATGCAATGGCGCAGAGGCCGATGGTCGAACCAAACGAAATATCGATCCCGCCACTGACAATCACCATCGTCAACGGTAGGGCGACAATGCCAATGCAGATAAAATCACTGGTGCTGAACAGCAACATATTGAGGTCTAACATCCGCGGGTTAGTTGCACCAAATGCGACAATCTCAATTACGAGCAGTGCGGCAAGAGCCAGTTCCCAACCGTAGCGAATACGCATTATGCAGCCTCCCGTTTTTTACCTGACGAAGCGGGTTTAACGGATGGCGGTGGCGTCATAAAGCGGGCATATTTTTGCCGCCGCAGATTACGTTCCAGCGCGCAACGCAGGCGTCCATCAAACACCAGCACCGCCAGCAGCACGAGGCCCGCGATAAAATCGTTCCACCATGCCGGAATGCGCAACAGCACCAGTACACTATCGATCTGCGTCAGGAACCATGCGCCGAGTACCGCACCGATGATCGCACCGGAACCGCCGAGCAAACTAATGCCGCCCAGCACGCAGGCTGCAATTGCTTTCATCTCCAGCCCGGTACCGGTCTGGTTGGGGATAAAACCAATCTGCGAAGCAAACACAATTCCCGCCAGTGCCGCCATGCAGCCGTTCAACGAAAATGCCACAATGCGAATGGCTTCCGTACGAACGCCCAGTTGACGAGCGCCCTGTAAATTATCGCCTGTGGCATAAAAACTGCGTCCAAACGCCGTCTTTGCCAGCAGCCAGGCAATAAATGCCACCAGAATTATCGTCAACCAACCAATCGCGGAAACGCCAAACAGTAGCGGGGCGGAGAGTTGTTTCAGTTCGGCGGGTAACCCTTCAATCCATTTACCGCCAGTCCACAGCAACATGATGCCTCTGTACAACCCTAACGTGCCAAGGGTGGCAACAATGGCAGGGATCTTTAGCCACGCGACCAGGACACCGTTGAAAAATCCCGCGAGCAAACCAAGCAGTAAAGTCGCGACACAGGCAACAGGTAGTGAATATCCTGCGTTCAGTAACATCCCCAACAGCACCGCGCACATTCCGGTAATCGAACCCACTGAAACATCAATATTGCGCGTAAGCATTACCAGCGTCGCGCCCATTGCCAGCAGGATCAGGATTTGCGCGCTGCTATAAACCATGGTCAGCGTTTGCACACTTAAATACTGGCGGTCGAGAAAACCGGGTAATACAAACAGCAGCACCACCGCCAGCAGTGCCGTGATTTCACGGTTGTTCTGAATAAACTTCAGCATGACGCCTCCTGACGCTGACTATCGCCGAAGGCAACGCGCATAATAGTCTCGACATTAATATCGCGCCCGGTCAGTGCAGAGTGGGTAATTTCGCCCTGATGCATCACATACACACGATCTGCCATCAGTTCGATCTCTTCCAGATCAGAGGAGATAAGCAGCACAGCCACATTCTGTGCGGCGATGCTGCGCAACAGTTGGTAGATATCATTACGCGCCGAGACATCCACGCCGCGCGTCGGCTCATCGACAATCAATACTTGCGGCGAAGCTTCCAGGCATTTGGCAATCAGGATTTTTTGCTGGTTACCACCGGATAATGTCCGTGCAGCTTGTTCCGGTTGGTTATATTTAATATTCAGCGCCCGACGATAACGTTCCAGGGTGGCATTATCTTTCGCGGTTTTCGCCCAGAATCCACGAAGGTTATGAGTAAGGGCGCAGACGTTCCAGGCCAGCGAAGCATCGAGATTCAGTCCGGATGACTGGCGATCTTCCGGCAGATAAACCAGACCGCGCAGTAAACGTTCTCCAGTGGATAATCTATTGATCTCTTTATCATTCAGCATAATGCGTCCGCCACGCAAAGTACGTAGACCATAGAGCGTCTCGGCCAGTTCTGTGCGTCCGGCACCCACCAGCCCAGCCAGACCCAGAATTTCTCCGGCATTTAGCGTCAGGCTGACATTCCTGAAACCTTCGCCAGTCAGATTTTCCAGTGTCAGCACCGACGTTCCTGCGGCATGTTGTGGGCGGTTGCCAGGTAACTCCAGCCATAATTTTTGGCTGGCAGAGAGCGATTTTCCCGTACCGCTGGGGTGATGGCCTGAATAATGTCGTCGGTAGACAGTTCGCTGGTTTTGCCGCTTAAGGCGATGGTTCCGTCGCGCATCACGCTAATTCGATCGGCAATCTGGCGAATTTCCGGCAGCTTATGCGAGATAAAAACAATACCCACGCCAGTAGCAAGCAGCTCTTGCAAGCGACTAAACAAGCGTTCGGTTTCCGCAGGGGTAAGCGAGGCGGTAGGTTCATCGAGGATCAGAATCCGCGAGTCGCGCATCAGCCCGCGGAGGATTTCCACCATTTGGCGATCGGCGACATCCAGCGATCCTGCCAGACTATGCAGATCAAACTGGCAGCCCAGCGCCGCCAGCAAGTTCTTCATTTTCTGCATGGAGAGCTGTTTTTTTGCCAGCCCAAACAGGATGTTTTCTTTTATCGACAGGCTTGGGAAAAGCAGCGGTTCCTGGGGAACGAGATAAATACCCAGCTGATGAGCATGAACTGGCGTTAATCTGACGTAGTTGTTGCCCCCAATCTCCAGCGTACCGCTATCAGCAGGGGTAATACCGGCAATAATCTTCATTAACGTCGATTTACCGGCACCATTGCCGCCGAACAGGGCGTGGACCTCCCCCTGGTGCAACGTAAAATCGATGCCTTTCAGGACATTAACCCCTGAATACTGTTTATAAACCGAGCGGGCGCAAAGTAGCGGTAACGCGCGGGTATCACTCGTTTGCATATTTCCCCCGTTCAGTTTTGCAGGTGAGTTTTGAACAAATGTATTTCTGCTTTTAATTTGTTCATAACCTTAGGTGGACATTGCACATATTTCCGACGAATAGATCACAATTTATGCTATTTTGATTTTCACGGTTGCGTTTGTTCATGCTCGTAGAGTCAAACTGTGGTTGCCATCACAGATATAAATGCGCAAGAACTGAACAATTGCATTAAAGATTTAAATATGTTCAAAGTGAAGAATGAATTATGACAATCAACGATTCGGTAATTTCAGAACAGGGAATGTGTGAAGAAGAACAGGTCGCGCGGATCGCGTGGTTTTACTACCACGACGGGCTGACCCAGAGTGAGATCAGCGATCGTCTCGGCCTGACCCGTTTGAAAGTGTCGCGATTACTGGAGAAAGGGCATCAGTCCGGCATCATTCGCGTGCAGATTAATTCTCGCTTTGAAGGCTGTCTGGAATATGAAACACAATTACGTCGTCAGTTTTCGCTGCAACATGTCCGAGTGATCCCTGGGCTTGCCGATGCTGATGTCGGCGGGCGACTGGGGATAGGCGCGGCGCATATGTTGATGAGTTTACTTCAACCACAACAGATGCTGGCGATTGGTTTTGGCGAGGCAACCATGAATACGCTGCAACGCTTAAGTGGTTTTATTTCGTCACAGCAAATTCGCCTGGTCACGCTCTCCGGTGGCGTCGGTTCTTATATGACGGGTATCGGGCAGCTTAACGCGGCGTGCAGTGTGAATATTATTCCGGCTCCGTTGCGGGCATCCTCCGCTGACATTGCCCGTACGCTAAAAAATGAAAATTGCGTCAAAGATGTTCTGTTAGCCGCGCAAGCAGCGGATGTGGCGATTGTCGGCATTGGGGCCGTGAGTCAACAAGACGACGCGACGATCATTCGCTCCGGTTATATCAGCCAGGGCGAACAGTTAATGATTGGCCGAAAAGGGGCGGTTGGCGACATTTTAGGCTACTTTTTTGATGCAAAAGGTGACGCTGTCACGGATATTAAAATACATAACGAACTGATTGGTTTACCTTTAAGCGCGCTGAAGACCATACCCGTCCGGGTTGGCGTGGCAGGGGGAGAAAATAAAGCCGAAGCAATTGCCGCTGCAATGAAAGGCGGTTATATCAACGCACTGGTTACCGATCAGGACACAGCAGCGGCGATTTTACGTAGTTAAATTTGCATGACCTTATTACCGGGAATGATGGAGAACGTATAGAGGAACAGACAGAACGCATAAGCCGAGGATAATCTAATGGCTCGACTCTTTACCCCTTCAGAATCAAAGTATTACCTGATGGCGCTGGATGCAGGCACCGGAAGTATTCGGGCTGTGATATTCGACCTGGAAGGCAATCAAATAGCAGTGGGACAGGCGGAGTGGCGGCATCTGGCAGTACCGGACGTTCCTGGTTCTATGGAATTTGATCTCAACAAAAACTGGCAACTGGCGTGTGAGTGTATGCGCCAGGCGCTGCACAACGCCGGCATAGCCCCGGAGTATATCGCTGCCGTTTCGGCATGTTCGATGCGTGAAGGCATTGTTTTATATAACAATGAAGGAACACCGATCTGGGCCTGCGCCAATGTGGATGCCAGAGCTGCGCGCGAAGTTAGCGAACTTAAAGAACTGCACAACAATACCTTTGAAAACGAAGTTTATCGCGCGACCGGACAAACGCTGGCTTTAAGTGCCATCCCCAGATTACTTTGGCTGGCGCACCATCGTTCCGATATTTACCGTCAGGCATCAACCATCACCATGATCAGCGACTGGCTGGCCTATATGCTCAGCGGCGAACTTGCGGTGGATCCCTCTAACGCTGGCACCACGGGACTTCTTGATCTAACCATCCGTGACTGGAAACCTGCATTGCTGGATATGGCTGGCCTGCGTGCCGATATTCTTTCTCCTGTCAAAGAAACCGGCACATTGCTGGGCGTGGTAAGTTCACAAGCGGCGGAACTCTGCGGTCTGAAGGCGGGCACTCCGGTGTTCGTGGGAGGAGGCGACGTGCAGCTTGGTTGCCTGGGGTTAGGCGTTGTGCGTCCGGCACAAACCGCGGTTCTTGGCGGCACATTCTGGCAGCAAGTTGTAAACTTAGCCGCGCCGGTGACAGACCCAGAAATGAACGTGCGCGTTAATCCCCATGTTATTCCTGGCATGGTACAAGCTGAATCTATAAGCTTTTTTACCGGACTCACCATGCGCTGGTTCCGCGATGCTTTCTGTGCCGAAGAAAAACTGATTGCCGAACGTTTAGGCATCGACACCTATACGCTGCTGGAAGAGATGGCCAGTCGGGTGCCGCCTGGGTCGTGGGGCGTAATGCCGATATTCTCCGACAGAATGCGCTTTAAAACCTGGTATCACGCCGCACCTTCCTTTATTAACTTATCCATTGACCCGGATAAATGTAACAAAGCGACATTGTTTCGTGCGCTGGAAGAAAATGCGGCGATTGTATCAGCGTGTAACTTGCAGCAAATTGCTGATTTCTC
This sequence comes from Escherichia sp. Lx600-2, assembly GCF_036662595.1. Classification (NCBI taxonomy): domain Bacteria; kingdom Pseudomonadati; phylum Pseudomonadota; class Gammaproteobacteria; order Enterobacterales; family Enterobacteriaceae; genus Escherichia; species Escherichia sp. Lx600-2. The sequence continues at coordinate 33,383 of NZ_JAYQWM010000044.1, forward strand.
GAATATTCATCCTTCATCGTTAGTCTTTGCAGGCGGAGGTTCAAAAGGGAAATTATGGAGTCAAATTCTCGCTGATGTCTCGGGATTACCCGTCAATATTCCGGTGGTCAAAGAAGCCACTGCATTAGGATGTGCCATTGCAGCTGGCGTCGGTGCCGGAATTTTTTCATCAATGGCAGAAACCGGAGAACGCCTGGTTCGCTGGGAACGGACGCACACACCAGACCCGGAAAAGCATGAACTTTATCAGGATTCACGCGATAAGTGGCAGGCAGTTTATCAGGATCAGCTGGGGCTGGTTGATCATGGACTGACGACGTCGTTATGGAAAGCGCCTGGGTTATAGTTTCATTGACAGCCACATCATGATGACCGTGGCTGTTAGTTTTTGAGTATAGTTATTCTTATTTCCCTTCTTTTAGAACTGGCTTGTTAAATGCCAGCTTGCAGATTCATCCTTCCATCACCAGTAATATATTCAAGGGGAAATTGCTATTTTTCTTAAAGCATTAAGCATAACCCTTATTTTATAACGAATATTCCTAAAGACATTAATGGAT
>NZ_JAYQWM010000045.1:0-33380 GCF_036662595.1 Escherichia sp. Lx600-2
GGAACGGTCTGCGTTGTCGGGAAGATGCGTGATCTGATCCTTCAACTCAGCAAAAGTTCGATTTATTCAACAAAGCCGGTAATTCCCCCCTAACCTGTTGCTTTAGTTATTCATTTCCTGTCTCACTTTGCCTTAATACCCTACGTTAAATGTTACTAATTTGTTGTTTTTGATCACAATAAGTAAACAATATGTCGCTTTTGTGCGCATTTTTCAGAAATGTAGATATTTTTAGATTATGGCTACGAAATGAGCATCACGCACTCTCCCTGAAACCTCAAGAGGATCGCTTCTGATGAATGCACTGACCGCCGTACAAAACAACGCTGTCGATTCAGGCCAGGACTATAGCGGATTCACCCTCACCCCATCGGCGCAATCCCCGCGTCTGCTGGAACTCACCTTCACCGAACAGACGACCAAACAGTTTCTCGAACAGGTTGCCGAGTGGCCCGTGCAGGCGCTGGAGTACAAATCGTTTCTGCGTTTTCGGGTAGGCAAAATTCTTGATGATCTGTGTGCGAATCAGCTGCAACCGTTGCTGTTGAAGACCCTGCTAAACCGCGCTGAAGGTGCGTTGTTGATCAATGCGGTGGGGGTCGATGATGTGAAGCAAGCGGATGAGATGGTGAAGCTGGCAACGGCGGTGGCGCATCTGATTGGTCGCTCCAATTTCGACGCGATGAGCGGTCAGTATTACGCGCGTTTTGTAGTGAAAAATGTCGATAACTCAGACAGCTATCTGCGTCAGCCGCACCGCGTAATGGAGCTGCACAACGACGGTACCTACGTCGAAGAGATCACCGACTATGTGCTGATGATGAAAATCGACGAGCAGAACATGCAGGGCGGAAATTCGCTGCTGCTGCATCTCGATGACTGGGAACATCTGGACCACTATTTCCACCACCCACTGGCGCGCCGCCCAATGCGCTTTGCCGCGCCGCCGAGTAAAAACGTCAGCAAAGATGTTTTCCATCCGGTGTTCGACGTTGATCAGCAGGGTCGCCCGGTGATGCGCTATATCGACCAGTTCGTCCAGCCGAAAGACTTCGAAGAAGGCGTGTGGTTGAGCGAGCTTTCGGACGCCATTGAAACCAGTAAAGGCATTCTTTCTGTACCCGTTCCCGTTGGCAAATTCCTGTTGATTAACAACCTGTTCTGGCTGCACGGTCGCGACCGCTTTACTCCGCACCCGGATCTGCGCCGTGAACTGATGCGTCAGCGTGGCTATTTCGCTTACGCCACTCACCACTACCAGACGCATCAGTAAGCGCAAAGGAATTGAGCGGATGTATGATTTTGTGATTATTGGCGGCGGCATCATCGGCATGTCGACCGCCATGCAACTGATTGATGTCTACCCGGACGCCCGCATTGCGTTGCTGGAAAAAGAGTCCGGCCCGGCCTGTCACCAGACGGGCCACAACAGCGGCGTGATCCATGCCGGGGTTTATTACACGCCCGGCAGTCTGAAGGCGCAGTTTTGCCTGGCGGGAAACCGCGCCACCAAAGCCTTTTGCGATCAAAACGGCATTCGCTACGACAACTGCGGCAAGATGCTGGTCGCCACGTCTGAACTCGAAATGGAACGGATGCGCGCCTTATGGGAACGCACGGCGGCGAACGGCATCGAGCGCGAGTGGTTAAACGCCGATGAACTGCGCGAGCGCGAACCGAATATCACCGGGCTTGGCGGTATTTTTGTGCCGTCCAGCGGCATTGTCAGCTACCGCGAAGTCACGGCGGCGATGGCAAAAATCTTCCAGGCCAGAGGCGGCGAGATTATCTATAACGCCGAAGTCAGCGCCCTCAGTGAGCATAAAAACGGCGTGGTGATACGTACCCGTCAGGGCGGTGAATATGAAGCATCGACGCTGATTAGCTGCTCCGGGCTGATGGCTGACCGGCTGGTGAAAATGCTCGGCCTCGAACCGGGCTTTATTATCTGCCCGTTCCGTGGCGAGTATTTCCGCCTGGCGCCGGAGCATAACCAGATTGTTAACCATCTGATTTACCCCATTCCCGATCCGGCAATGCCGTTTTTGGGCGTTCATCTCACCCGCATGATCGACGGTAGCGTCACCGTTGGGCCAAACGCAGTGCTGGCGTTCAAACGCGAAGGCTATCGCAAGCGCGACTTCTCATTTAGCGACACGCTGGAGATTTTAGGCTCGTCGGGGATTCGCCGGGTGCTGCAAAACCATCTACGCTCAGGACTGGGCGAGATGAAAAACTCGCTGTGCAAAAGCGGCTATCTGCGGCTGGTGCAAAAGTATTGTCCCCGGCTTTCGTTAAGCGATCTCCAGCCCTGGCCCGCCGGTGTGCGGGCGCAGGCGGTATCGCCGGACGGCAAGCTGATTGACGATTTTCTGTTTGTCACCACCCCGCGCACGATCCACACCTGCAATGCGCCCTCCCCGGCAGCGACATCAGCAATTCCTATTGGTGCGCATATTGTCAGCAAGGTACAAACGCTGTTGGCAAGCCAGAGTAACCCCGGACGCACGCTGCGAGCGGCACGTAGTGTGGATGCCTTACACGCCGCATTTAATCAATAACCTTTGAAAACAGGATGTAGCGATGAAACTGAACGACAGTAACTTATTCCGCCAGCAGGCGTTGATTAACGGGGAATGGCTGGACGCCAACAATGGTGAAGTCATCGACGTCACCAATCCGACGAACGGCGACAAGCTGGGTAGCGTGCCGAAAATGGGCGCTGATGAAACCCGCGCCGCTATCGACGCCGCCAACCGCGCCCTGCCCGCCTGGCATGCGCTCACCGCCAAAGAACGCGCCAACATTCTGCGCAACTGGTTCAATTTGATGATGGAGCATCAGGACGATTTAGCGCGCCTGATGACCCTCGAACAGGGCAAACCACTGGCTGAAGCGAAAGGTGAAATCAGCTACGCCGCCTCCTTTATTGAGTGGTTTGCCGAAGAAGGCAAACGCATTTATGGCGACACCATTCCCGGTCATCAGGCCGATAAACGCCTGATTGTTATCAAGCAGCCGATTGGCGTCACCGCGGCTATCACGCCGTGGAACTTCCCGGCGGCGATGATTACCCGTAAAGCCGGCCCGGCGCTGGCGGCTGGCTGCACGATGGTGCTGAAGCCCGCCAGTCAGACGCCGTTCTCTGCGTTGGCGCTGGCAGAGCTGGCGATCCGCGCGGGCATTCCGGCTGGCGTGTTTAACGTGGTCACCGGTTCGGCGGGCGCGGTGGGTAATGAACTGACCAGCAACCCGCTGGTACGCAAACTGTCGTTTACCGGCTCGACCGAAATTGGCCGCCAGTTAATGGAACAGTGCGCGAAAGACATCAAAAAAGTGTCGCTGGAGCTGGGCGGCAACGCGCCGTTTATCGTCTTTGACGATGCCGATCTCGATAAAGCCGTGGAAGGCGCACTGGCCTCGAAATTCCGCAACGCCGGGCAAACCTGCGTCTGCGCCAACCGTTTATACGTGCAGGACGGCGTGTATGACCGCTTTGCCGAAAAATTGCAGCAGGCGGTGAGCAAACTGCACATCGGTGACGGGCTGGAGAAAGGCGTCACTATCGGGCCGCTGATTGATGAAAAAGCAGTAGCAAAAGTAGAAGAGCATATTGCCGATGCGCTGGAGAAAGGCGCACGCGTGGTTTGCGGTGGTAAAGCACACGAACGCGGCGGTAACTTCTTCCAGCCGACCATTCTGGTGGACGTTCCAGCCAACGCCAAAGTGTCGAAAGAAGAGACGTTCGGCCCCCTCGCCCCGCTGTTCCGTTTTAAAGATGAAGCCGATGTGATCGCGCAAGCCAATGACACCGAGTTTGGTCTTGCCGCCTATTTCTACGCCCGTGATTTAAGCCGCGTCTTCCGCGTGGGCGAAGCGCTGGAGTACGGCATCGTCGGCATCAATACCGGGATTATTTCCAATGAAGTGGCCCCGTTCGGCGGCATTAAAGCCTCGGGGCTGGGTCGTGAAGGTTCGAAGTATGGCATCGAAGATTACTTAGAAATCAAATATATGTGCATCGGTCTTTAACTGGAGAATGCGAATGAGCAGCAATAAAGAGTTAATGCAGCGCCGCAGTCAGGCGATTCCCCGTGGCGTTGGGCAAATTCACCCCATTTTCGCTGATCGCGCGGAAAACTGCCGGGTGTGGGACGTTGAAGGCCGTGAGTATCTTGATTTCGCGGGCGGCATTGCGGTGCTCAATACCGGGCACCTGCATCCGAAAGTGGTTGCGGCAGTGGAAGCGCAGTTGAAAAAACTGTCGCACACCTGCTTCCAGGTGCTGGCCTACGAGCCGTATCTGGAGCTGTGCGAGATTATGAATCAGAAGGTGCCAGGCGATTTCGCCAAGAAAACGCTGCTGGTTACGACCGGTTCCGAAGCGGTGGAAAACGCGGTGAAAATCGCCCGCGCCGCCACCAAACGTAGCGGCACCATCGCTTTTAGCGGCGCGTATCACGGGCGCACGCATTACACGCTGGCGCTGACCGGCAAGGTGAATCCGTACTCTGCGGGCATGGGCCTGATGCCAGGGCACGTTTATCGCGCGCTTTATCCTTGCCCACTGCACGGCATCAGTGAAGATGATGCTATCGCCAGTATCCACCGAATTTTTAAAAATGATGCGGCGCCGGAAGATATTGCCGCCATCGTGATTGAGCCGGTTCAGGGCGAAGGCGGTTTCTACGCCGCTACGCCAGCTTTTATGCAGCGTTTACGCGCGCTGTGTGACGAGCACGGGATCATGCTGATTGCCGATGAAGTGCAGAGCGGCGCGGGGCGTACCGGCACGCTGTTTGCGATGGAGCAAATGGGCGTGGCACCAGATCTCACCACCTTTGCGAAATCGATCGCAGGCGGTTTCCCGCTGGCGGGCGTCACCGGGCGCGCCGAAGTGATGGATGCCGTCGCACCGGGCGGGCTGGGCGGCACCTATGCCGGTAACCCGATTGCCTGCGTGGCGGCGCTGGAAGTGTTGAAGGTGTTCGAGCAGGAAAATCTGCTGCAAAAAGCTAACGTTCTGGGGCAGAAGTTGAAAGACGGATTGTTGGCGATCGCCGAAAAACACACTGAGATCGGCGACGTACGCGGCCTGGGGGCGATGATCGCCATCGAGCTGTTTGAAGATGGCGATCACAACAAGCCGGACGCCAAACTCACCGCCGAGATCGTGGCGCGCGCCCGCGATAAAGGTCTGATTCTTCTCTCGTGCGGCCCGTATTACAACGTGCTGCGCATCCTTGTACCGCTCACCATTGAAGATGCTCAGATTCGTCAGGGTCTGGAGATCATCAGCCAGTGTTTTGCTGAGGCGAAGCAGTAGCACCGCCCCCATGCCGGAGGCGACGCTGCGCGTCTTGTCCGGCCTACGAGAGTGTAGGTCGGATAAGGCGTTTACGCCGCATCCGACAATCGGCGCACCCTGCCGGAGGCGATGCTTACGCGTCTTGTCCGGCCTACGGAAATGTAGATCGGATAAGGCGTTTACGCCGCATCCGACATTCGGCGCATCCATGCCGGAGGCGACGCTGCGCGTCTTGTCCGGCCTACGAGAGTGTAGGTCGGATAAGGCGTTTACGCCGCATCCTACAATCTGTACGTGAACAGGAAGAAATCTATGTTGGCCGGGTAAGGCGGAGCCGCTCTCCGGCAAAAAGAATCAATAACAATTATACGCGTGACCCGACGCGGGAAATGTCGGGGCGCTCTCCCAAGTGACACACTTTCGAGAGGATTCAGGATGGGGCAATCATCGCAACCACATGAGTTAGGCGGCGGGCTGAAGTCACGCCATGTCACCATGTTGTCTATTGCCGGTGTTATCGGCGCAAGTCTGTTTGTCGGTTCCAGCGTCGCCATCGCCGAAGCGGGCCCGGCGGTATTACTGGCCTATCTGTTCGCCGGGCTACTGGTGGTTATGATTATGCGGATGTTGGCGGAAATGGCGGTTGCCACGCCCGATACCGGTTCGTTTTCCACCTATGCCGATAAAGCTATTGGTCGTTGGGCGGGTTATACCATCGGCTGGTTGTACTGGTGGTTTTGGGTACTGGTTATCCCGCTGGAAGCCAACATCGCCGCCATGATCCTGCACTCGTGGGTTCCAGGCATTCCCATCTGGTTATTTTCCCTCGTCATTACCCTCGCCTTAACTGGCAGTAATTTATTAAGCGTTAAAAACTACGGCGAATTTGAGTTCTGGCTGGCGCTGTGCAAAGTCATCGCTATCCTGGCCTTTATTTTCCTTGGTGCAGTCGCAATTAGCGGTTTTTACCCGTATGCCGACGTGAGCGGTATTTCAAGATTGTGGGATAGCGGCGGCTTTATGCCCAACGGCTTCGGCGCGGTATTAAGCGCGATGTTGATCACCATGTTCTCGTTTATGGGCGCAGAAATTGTCACCATTGCCGCCGCGGAATCCGACACGCCGGAAAAACATATTGTCCGCGCCACCAACTCGGTTATCTGGCGTATTTCTATCTTCTATTTATGCTCTATTTTTGTCGTCGTGGCGTTAATACCGTGGAATATGCCGGGGCTGAAAGCCGTTGGTTCTTATCGCTCGGTTCTGGAATTGCTCAATATTCCCCATGCGAAATTAATCATGGACTGCGTGATATTACTTTCCGTAACCAGTTGCCTGAACTCGGCGCTGTATACCGCTTCCAGGATGCTCTACTCCTTAAGCCGTCGCGGTGATGCGCCCGCGGTAATGGGTAAAATCAACCGCAGTAAAACCCCGTACGTGGCGGTGTTACTCTCCACCGGCGCGGCATTTTTAACGGTGGTGGTGAACTATTACGCACCTGCGAAAGTGTTTAAATTCCTGATAGACAGCTCCGGCGCTATCGCCCTGCTGGTTTATCTGGTAATTGCCGTTTCACAGTTGCGGATGCGTAAAATCTTGCTCGCGGAAGGAAGCGAAATCCGCCTGCGGATGTGGCTTTATCCCTGGCTCACCTGGCTGGTGATTGGCTTTATTACCTTTGTGTTGGTGGTCATGCTATTCCGCCCGGCGCAACAGTTAGAAGTGATTTCCACCGGCTTATTAGCAATAGGGATAATCTGTACCGTGCCGATTATGGCGCGCTGGAAAAAACTGGTATTGTGGCAAAAAACACCCGTTCATAATACGCGCTGATAATGATCAGGAGTCACACCATGACCATTACGTCTCTGGATGGCTATCGCTGGCTGAAGAACGATATTATTCGCGGTAATTTTCAACCGGATGAAAAATTACGAATGAGTTTGCTGACATCGCGTTATGCACTTGGCGTTGGGCCGTTACGGGAAGCTCTTTCGCAACTGGTGGCGGAACGGCTGGTCACGGTGGTGAATCAAAAAGGGTATCGGGTGGCGTCTATGTCAGAGCAGGAGCTGCTCGATATTTTCGATGCCCGCGCCAATATGGAAGCGATGTTAGTGAGTCTGGCGATTGCCCGCGGTGGCGATGAGTGGGAGGCAGACGTTCTCGCAAAAGCGCATCTGTTGAGTAAGCTTGAGGCCCGTGACGCCAGCGAGAAAATGCTTGATGAGTGGGATCTGCGTCATCAGGCGTTTCATACGGCAATTGTGGCGGGCTGTGGTTCTCACTATTTGCTGCAAATGCGTGAACGGTTGTTTGATCTGGCGGCGCGCTATCGATTTATCTGGCTGCGACAAACAGTGCTTTCGGTGGAAATGCTGGAGGATAAACACGATCAGCACCAGACCCTGACTGCGGCGGTACTGGCGCGAGATACCGCGCGCGCCAGTGAGTTAATGCGCCAGCATTTACTGACGCCAATTCCCATTATCCAGCAGGCGATGGCTGGCAATTAACTACTCTTCAGGAATACGCAACACTTGCCCCGGGTAAATTTTATCCGGGCTTTTTAGCATCGGTTTATTCGCTTCGAAGATTTTATTGTACAGATTGGCGTTACCGTAGACCTGTTTGGAAATGGCACTCAGAGTGTCGCCAGACTTAACGGTATAAAACTGGCTGGCAGTGGCTGGTGTCGCCGTTTTCACCTGATCATCAACACTGGCAATGCCGGAAATATTCCCCACCGCAACAAGGATTTTCTCTTTCGCCTCCTGACTCAGGCCGTCACCAGTGACCGTCGCTTTGCCATCGGCAATTTGAATGTTCACTTTATCGGCATCCGGTATACCGGTTTTGTTCAGATGCTCCTGCACCTTCTTCGCCTGATCGTCTTTATCGTGCTGACCTGTAACCGCGTCCCAGAGTTTTTCTCCGGCATCTTTCACAAAATTGAACAGACCCATAGCTACCTCATTCGTTAACGGAAACACTCAGAAAGTGTAGCAGAGGAACGCGGCGCGTTAACGCCGCGGGGATGAGCACAGGTTTAATCGCGGGTTTGCACCCAGAACGCGTGAATCAAACCGGGGATATACCCAAGCAGTGTCAGCAGAATATTAATAATGAACGCCCAACCGAACCCTTTACCGAGCAGCACGCTGAGCGGCGGCAGAATGATGGTGATGACGATTCTCCAGAAACCCATATGTACTCCCTATAAGAAAATTACTCATTGTTTAAAAAGAGATTTTATCTCTTAAGCGTAGTAATTTTAGCGGAGCCTGCCAGTTTCAGCTTACGCTTTTACTCTCATTTACGCTGCTGAGGCTGGTATATGTTGCATTTTTAGTTTAGAGTTTACTTAATTTAGAAAATACTTAAATAAATATGACTGAACTCGCGCAATTACAGGCCAGTGCCGAACAGGCAGCGGCCTTATTGAAAGCAATGAGCCACCCTAAACGGTTGCTGATTCTGTGCATGCTTAGCGGTTCCCCCGGCACCAGCGCGGGAGAGCTGACGCGCATTACCGGACTGAGCGCCTCTGCGACATCACAGCATCTCGCTCGTATGCGGGACGAAGGACTTATCAACAGCCAACGGGATGCCCAACGCATTCTATATTCCATTAAAAATGAGGCGGTAAATGCCATTATCGCCACCCTGAAAAATGTCTATTGTCCGTAAGGAGTCACTATGGCTTTGACAACCATTTCGCCGCATGATGCACAAGAATTAATCGCACGCGGCGCAAAGTTAATCGATATTCGTGACGCTGATGAATATCTTCGTGAACATATTCCTGAAGCAGATCTGGCTCCATTATCCGTGCTGGAACAGTCAGGTCTCCCGGCTAAATTACATCGCGAGCAAATTATATTCCACTGCCAGGCAGGTAAACGCACCAGTAATAACGCCGATAAATTAGCAGCGATTGCCGCCCCCGCAGAAATCTTTTTACTCGAAGATGGGATTGATGGCTGGAAAAAAGCAGGATTGCCAGTAGCGGTAAATAAATCTCAACCCTTGCCGTTAATGCGCCAGGTGCAGATCGCTGCGGGTGGTTTAATATTAATCGGCGTTATACTGGGTTATACCGTAAATAGCGGTTTCTTCTTATTAAGCGGCTTTGTTGGTGCCGGGTTACTGTTTGCAGGAATTAGCGGTTTTTGTGGGATGGCAAGGTTGTTAGATAAGATGCCGTGGAACCAATGAGCTTGAGAAGCGACGCCGGACGCGCCATAGCAGTGACATCCGGCCTCAGTAATTAGATCAGGAAATCGTCGAGAGATTTACCTTCTGCCAGCGCCTGAGCGATTGGCTTCGGTGTACGGCCCTGACCGGTCCAGGTTTTAGTTTCACCGTTAACATCGGTGAATTTATATTTCGCCGGACGCGGCTGGCGTTTTTTACCAGCGCGTGGTGCAGCAGCAGAGCTATTACCCAATAACTCTTCCGGGTTAATTCCGTCAGCCTTCATCAGCTCCAGCCAGGTGCTAATTTTTTCCTGACGCTCAGCCAGTTCACGCTGCTGCTGTTCTTCTTTTTCACGTCTTTCTTTAGTGACAACCCTGAATTTTTCGAGCATTTCTTCAAGAACGTCAATGGAGAATTCGCGAGCCATCGCACGGAGGGTGCGAATGTTATTTAAACTTTGTAACATTACGGACATAATAAAGAAAACCTTTTAACGCCAAAACAAAAAAGTATTTCGTCGCGTAGTGTAAGCGATCACTTATTATATTTCCACAAAATTTAATCTATTTACAGTCCTGCGCGAGATTATTTCAGCTGTTATTTTCTGAAACTCTCAGAATAATTTCAAGATTATATATTAGCCATTTTGATGAGTAATTTAGGTTATTGGTGAACAGAGTGGCGCTCTCTGCTCGCTAATTCCGCAAGCCTGACAAAACCGAAGTGAATAAAAATGCAATATAAAAGAATAAAAGAAAACACCCCTCACTGGTGCTTTCTGCTGTTAATGTACATTTTCTGGCATAAAAAATGCTGTAAATGACCCGGTCACGACATACACCGAATTCTCTACGCTTATAGCGTTACCTCACCCCCAAACTTTCATTAGTGAAATTAAAGACAAGGCCATATCTAATTGATTTAATTGAAAATAAATCATATCGGCATGTAAAAATCCACAATGTACAAAAAACGAGCCGTTACGGAATATTTTATCTACAAAAACTGACTAAATAAAAATTTTTCACTAATTGATTAGTCATAGCCAGCGATATACGCTATGCGAAAATGCAGATGGCAATGAGATCCACTGCTTTCATCTCCATTAACATCCCATTACGCCTTTATTAAGGAGCATTAGCATGTTCTCACCGCAGTCACGCTTGCGTCATGCAGTTGCAGATACGTTCGCGATGGTTGTTTACTGTTCTGTCGTGAACATGTGTATTGAAGTTTTCCTCTCCGGAATGAGCTTCGAACAGTCTTTTTATTCCAGATTGGTAGCGATTCCGGTGAACATCTTAATTGCATGGCCATACGGTATGTACCGCGATCTGTTTATGCGCGCGGCACGCAAAGTTAGCCCGTCGGGCTGGATAAAAAATCTGGCGGATATCCTGGCTTATGTGACGTTCCAGTCACCGGTGTATGTGGCGATCTTGTTAGTGGTGGGCGCAGACTGGCATCAGATTATGGCGGCGGTCAGTTCAAACATCGTTGTTTCGATGTTGATGGGGGCGGTTTATGGCTACTTCCTCGATTATTGCCGCCGACTGTTTAAAGTCAGCCGTTACCAGCAGGTAAAAGCCTGACTCTTCTTTTCGCGACTGGCATCGCCAGTCGCGTCTTTAACTGGCTTCGCCAAATAAACCATTCAAATAACGTTCAAGCGCAACACGCGAACTAAAGCCATGCGGGATACCGTAATGCTCGTGTCGCTCGCCTGCTAAATAGAGCGGAAATTGCTGGTAATGATCGCAAGTTTTAATATCGGAAGCGGGTTCAGCCAGTGTCGAACTGCGTTCTTTTAATGTTGGATGAATTACCAGAGCGGTACGTCCCATTCGCGCTTCGCGATTAACATAGACATAATTTTCCCCACGGCGGTAACCATACGCTTTCTGGGTTACCACATCGACAGTAAAACCGACTTTTTCAAGTACGCGCGCCACCTCGTCTGGTCGTAAATACATATTTGATCCTCGTTATTATCAACCGCGGGCCTACCTTACCTGATTGCGCATTCACAACGCTTTCAGAAAAGTCCATAAAGCCGCGATGAACCTCAGTTAAGAAAATTATGGTCTACACTGAAAATTACATCGAATTCTAATGGGGGATCATATGTTTAACCGACCGAACCGCAACGACGTTGATGATGGCGTGCAGGATATCCAGAATGATGTCAATCAATTAGCTGACAGCCTCGAATCTGTATTGAAGTCCTGGGGCAGCAACGCCAAAGGGGAAGCTGAAGCCGCACGCAGTAAAGCTCAGGCTTTGCTGAAAGAAACCAGGGCGCGAATGCATGGTCGTACTCGCGTTCAGCAAGCCGCACGCGATGCCGTTGGCTGCGCGGATTCTTTTGTTCGTGAAAGACCCTGGTGTAGCGTGGGAACTGCTGCTGCGGTAGGTATTTTTATCGGTGCGTTGTTGAGCATGCGTAAATCGTAGTGAGACGATGACAAGCAGTAGTCTGACTTCTGAAAAGTACTCAGTGCGTCAACGCCTTGTCCGCCTACAGGCCTGAAAAACATAGCGCATCAGGGGATTTTGCCCTGGTCACCAGTCTTATAGGACCCCGAAGCCTGGCTTCGGAGTTATTAATTTAAAGCACTGCGCAATTGCTGTGCTACCTGTCGCGCCATACTTTCGCTAACGATATTCGTAAACGAGAGCAATAATCCTCCGTCCTCGCTTGAGCGGATACGCCAGTCGCTAAGTGCCTGTACGGCAAGACCAGCAGCATTGGCTTTATGCACGAATGTCACGTCATTACCTGCTAGTTTGATCACCATCTGGATACCGCCTTTTTGCGGCACAACCTGAAATCCCTGCTGCGTAAGTGCCTGCTCAATCCACTGCCGTCGCTGGGCATAATGCTGGCGCATTTTCTTCAGATGCCGCCAGAAATGCCCCTCACGGATGAAATCTGCCAGTGTGTTCTGCCACAGTACGGGTACAGCACATGGTTCCAGTGACGCCTGCTGCCGGAATTGCGAAATCTGCTCCACCGGCACCACCAGCCACGCACAGCGCAATGCAGGAAATAGCGCTTTGCTGAATGTTCCGGCATAAATCACCCGCTGCGGCGCGTCGAGACTTTTTAGTGCCGGTAACGGCTTACCGTGATAGCGAAACTCACTGTCGTAATCATCTTCAATAATCCATGCCTGACTACGCTCTGCCCATTCCAGTATCTGATACCTACGCGCTAAAGAGAGTGCCACACCCAGCGGGCTTTGGTGTGCCGGAGTAATCAGGGCAAAACGCGCATCAGGATAATTTTGTATTCCGCTTGTGACATCCAGTCCGTTGTCATCAACCGGCACAGGTAAAATTTCCAGACCGTGGCGAGTGACAATCGGGCGAATCAGCGGAAAGCCGGGATCTTCCATCCACATCCCGTCTCCCGGTTGCGCCAGAGCGTGCAGAATTAAAGCCATTGAGGCCGCATAACCGTGAGTGATAAAGACCTGCTCTGGCTGACAATCAATCCCACGTGAAACGCGTAAATAATCAACAATAGCCTCGCGCAAGGCCGCCTCGCCGCAGACATCACCTAATGCCAAATCAAAACGCGTCTGGGTACGCAGACGGCGGCCCATCACCCGCGCCCACAATTCACGCGGAAAAAGATCAAGTGCAGGTAGCCCCATCTGAAAAGGCAGCGGCTGCTGACTTTCACCAGCAAAAGCCACGACATCCACAGCAGACTGTTGCGGATGTATCTGCTCACTGACAAAGGTACCCGCCTGTCCCCGCCTGACCAGCCATCCCTGCGCCACCAGCTCAGCATAAGCATTTTCGACAGTGGATCGAGAGACACCCAGCTCCTGCGACCAGGTACGGCTCGAGGGTAGCCTTGCGCCAGGTTTCAGTTCTCCTTGCTCGATAGCCGTTTTTAACTGACGGGCGATATCCTGATAACGTGGCATATGGTCTGCTTTTTTAGGTAATTTATGGCTCTCTTTAGCAGTCCATTATAGTGCTACATTGCGGGCGTTAATAAGAGGAGAAACTGTATGACTACATTACGTCAGCCTTACTACGAACTTAGCCCGGCAGTGTATAACGCACTGGTGCAGGCCAAAACGGCACTGGAAAATAGCACGCTGGATACCACGTTGATGGAGTTAATTTATTTGCGCGTCTCGCAAATCAACGGCTGCGCATTTTGTCTGGAGATGCACAGCAAAGCATTGCGCAAATCCGGTGTGCCACAACACAAACTGGACGCCCTGGCAGGCTGGCGCGTAAGCCATCATTTTGATGAACGCGAGCGAGCGGCGCTGGCATGGGCGGAATCAGTGACCGATATTGCCAGAACCCATGCGGAAGACGAGGTTTATCAGCCTTTGCTTGAGCATTTCAGCGCAGCAGAAATCAGCGATTTAACGTTTGCCATCGGGCTGATGAATTGTTTTAACCGTCTGGCCGTTTCCATGCGGATGTAATTTGCTGTTGCCGGGTATGCGCCCGGCAAAAAAACACAAAATCCCCTACCCCGTTGAGCCATTCACCGGTGGCGTAATCAATCTAAAATTCCCATATCTTGTGTGGTTGAATCTTTTTTCAACTACATCTAGTATCTCTGTATCAACAGAGAGACAACCCGACGCGTATCATCGCGCCGTATCTTCATTTTAAACGGAAATACGAATCATGCGCATTACTATTTACACTCGTAACGATTGCGTTCAGTGCCACGCCACCAAACGGGCGATGGAAAACCAGGGCTTTGATTTTGAAATGATTAATGTCGATCGCGTTCCTGAAGCGGCAGAAGCGTTGCGTGCTCAGGGCTTTCGTCAGTTGCCGGTAGTGATTGCTGGCGATCTTAGCTGGTCTGGTTTCCGTCCGGACATGATTAACCGTCTGCATCCAGCGCCACACGCGGCCAGTGCATGAGCCAGCTCGTCTACTTCTCCAGCAGCTCCGAAAACACGCAGCGTTTTATCGAACGTTTAGGTCTGCCCGCGGTGCGCATCCCGCTCAATGAGCGGGAACGGATTCAGGTAGACGAGCCTTACATCCTGATCGTGCCCTCTTACGGCGGCGGCGGTACGGCTGGCGCGGTGCCACGACAGGTAATTCGCTTTTTAAACGACGAGCACAACCGGGCGTTGCTTCGCGGCGTTATTGCTTCGGGTAATCGCAACTTTGGTGAGGCGTATGGCCGCGCTGGAGATGTGATTGCCCGGAAATGCGGCGTGCCGTGGCTGTACCGCTTTGAACTCATGGGTACGCAAAGCGATATCGAAAACGTTCGTAAAGGAGTAACCGAATTTTGGCAACGACAACCGCAGAATGCCTGACGCAGGAAACGATGGATTACCACGCGCTGAATGCGATGCTTAACCTCTACGATAGCGCAGGTCGCATTCAGTTCGATAAAGACCGCCAGGCCGTTGACGCCTTTATTGCGACGCATGTGCGTCCGAACAGTGTGACCTTCAGTAGCCAGCAGCAGCGCCTGAACTGGCTGGTCAACGAAGGTTACTATGATGAAAGCGTTCTTAATCGCTACCCTCGCGACTTTGTCATTACGCTGTTTGCCCACGCACACACCAGCGGTTTTCGTTTCCAGACATTCCTCGGGGCATGGAAGTTTTACACCAGCTATACGTTGAAGACATTCGACGGTAAACGTTATCTGGAAGATTTTGCCGATCGAGTCACGATGGTGGCGCTGACGCTGGCACAAGGCGATGAAACACTGGCGACGCAGCTCACTGATGAGATGCTGTCAGGACGCTTTCAGCCAGCCACGCCGACATTCCTCAACTGCGGTAAGCAGCAGCGCGGCGAACTGGTTTCCTGTTTTCTGCTGCGTATTGAAGACAATATGGAGTCGATTGGCCGGGCGGTAAATTCCGCACTACAACTGTCGAAACGCGGCGGCGGCGTGGCATTTTTGCTGTCGAATCTGCGAGAAGCGGGCGCGCCAATTAAACGTATTGAAAATCAATCTTCTGGCGTAATTCTGGTGATGAAAATGCTGGAAGACGCATTTTCCTATGCCAACCAACTCGGCGCTCGTCAGGGGGCTGGTGCAGTCTATTTACATGCTCATCATCCCGATATTCTGCGTTTTCTCGACACGAAACGGGAAAATGCCGACGAAAAAATCCGCATTAAAACACTGTCGCTGGGCGTGGTGATCCCGGATATCACTTTCCATCTGGCAAAAGAGAATGCGCAGATGGCGCTGTTTTCGCCTTATGACGTAGAGCGAGTTTATGGCAAGCCGTTTGCCGATGTGGCCATCAGCCAACACTATGACGAACTGGTTGCCGATGAACGCATTCGCAAAAAATACCTCAACGCCCGTGATTTCTTCCAGCGACTGGCAGAAATCCAGTTTGAGTCTGGCTATCCGTACATCATGTATGAAGACACGGTAAACCGTGCTAACCCTATCGCCGGGCGCATAAATATGAGTAATCTCTGCTCAGAAATTTTGCAGGTTAACAGCGCCTCAGAGTATGACGAGAATCTCGACTATACCCGCACAGGCCATGATATTTCCTGCAATTTAGGTTCGTTGAATATTGCGCACACCATGGATTCCCCCGATTTTGCCCGCACGGTAGAGACTGCCGTGCGCGGTTTAACGGCAGTATCAGATATGAGTCATATCCGCAGCGTGCCGTCCATCGAAGCCGGAAATGCCGCCTCGCACGCCATCGGACTGGGGCAGATGAATTTACACGGCTATCTGGCGCGAGAAGGCATCGCTTATGGTTCGCCGGAAGCACTGGATTTCACCAATCTCTATTTCTATGCCATCACCTGGCACGCACTGCGTACCTCGATGTTGCTGGCGCGCGAACGCGGTCAAACCTTCGCCGGGTTCAAACAGTCACGCTATGCCAGTGGTGAATATTTTAGCCAATATCTGCAAGGGAACTGGCAGCCGAAAACGGCGAAAGTTGGCGAACTGTTTACCCGTAGCGGTATTACGTTACCTACCCGTGAGATGTGGGCGCAGCTGCGCGATGACGTGATGCGCTACGGCATTTACAACCAGAATCTTCAGGCGGTGCCGCCAACCGGTTCTATCTCTTATATCAACCATGCTACGTCGAGTATTCATCCGATTGTGGCGAAAGTAGAGATACGCAAAGAGGGCAAAACAGGACGCGTTTACTACCCTGCCCCGTTTATGACTAACGAGAATCTGGCGCTGTATCAGGACGCTTACGAAATTGGCGCAGAAAAGATCATCGACACCTACGCGGAAGCGACTCGCCATGTCGATCAGGGGCTGTCGCTGACGCTGTTTTTCCCCGATACCGCCACCACTCGCGATATCAACAAAGCGCAGATTTACGCCTGGCGCAAAGGTATCAAAACGCTCTATTACATCCGGCTGCGTCAGATGGCGCTGGAAGGCACTGAAATTGAAGGCTGCGTCTCCTGTGCACTTTAAGGAATATCTATGAAACTCTCACGTATCAGCGCCATCAACTGGAACAATATATCTGACGATAAAGATCTGGAGGTGTGGAATCGCCTGACCAGCAATTTCTGGCTACCAGAAAAGGTGCCGCTGTCGAACGATATTCCTGCCTGGCAGACATTAACTGTCGTAGAACAACAACTGACGATGCGCGTTTTTACTGGCCTGACGCTGCTCGACACGCTGCAAAATGTTATCGGCGCGCCTTCGCTGATGCCCGATGCACTCACGCCTCATGAAGAAGCGGTATTATCGAATATCAGCTTTATGGAAGCGGTTCATGCCCGCTCTTACAGTTCGATTTTCTCGACGCTGTGCCAGACCAAAGATGTCGATGCCGCCTACGCCTGGAGTGAAGAAAACGCGCCGTTGCAGCGAAAAGCACAGATTATTCAGCAACATTACCGCGGTGATGATCCGCTGAAAAAGAAAATCGCCAGTGTGTTTCTTGAATCTTTTTTGTTCTATTCCGGTTTCTGGCTGCCGATGTATTTTTCCAGCCGCGGAAAGCTGACCAATACCGCGGACCTGATCCGTCTGATTATCCGCGATGAAGCAGTCCACGGTTACTACATAGGCTATAAATATCAGAAAAACATGGAAAAGATATCTCTGGGACAACGTGAAGAGTTGAAGAGTTTCGCCTTCGATTTGTTGCTGGAACTCTACGACAACGAGTTGCAATACACCGATGAGCTGTACGCCGAAACCCCGTGGGCTGACGATGTGAAAGCGTTTCTCTGTTACAACGCCAATAAGGCTTTGATGAATCTGGGCTACGAACCGTTATTTCCCGCAGAAATGGCGGAAGTGAATCCGGCAATCCTCGCCGCGCTTTCGCCGAATGCCGATGAAAATCACGATTTCTTTTCCGGTTCAGGCTCCTCTTATGTGATGGGGAAAGCGGTTGAAACAGAAGATGAAGACTGGAATTTCTGAGGGTGTTATTTTCAAAAATATCACTACCCGCGACAGGGAAATAATTCCCGCCAAATAGCTTTTTATCACGCAAATATTTTGTGGTGATCTACACTGATACTCTGTTGCATTATTCGCCTGAAACCACAATATTCAGGCGTTTTTTCGCTATCTTTGACAAAAAATATCAACTTTTCTCGATTTGCTCTCAGCCCTTATATCACGGGAAATTCCGGCGATTTGCTCGCATCAATATTCATGCCACATTTGCCATCAGGGGTTGCCTCAGATTCTCAGTATGTTAGGGTAGAAAAAAGTGACTATTTCCATTGGGTAATATATCAACATAAACAAATAACAGGAATCTTTCTATTGCATGGCAATTAAATTAGAAATTAAAAATCTTTATAAAATATTTGGTGAGCATCCACAGCGAGCGTTCAAATATATCGAACAAGGACTTTCAAAAGAACAAATTCTGGAAAAAACTGGGCTATCGCTTGGCGTAAAAGACGCCAGTCTGGCCATTGAAGAAGGCGAGATATTTGTCATCATGGGATTATCCGGCTCGGGTAAATCCACAATGGTACGCCTTCTCAATCGCCTGATTGAACCCACCCGCGGGCAAGTACTGATTGATGGTGTGGATATTGCCAAAATATCCGACGCCGAACTCCGTGAGGTGCGCAGAAAAAAGATTGCGATGGTCTTCCAGTCCTTTGCCTTAATGCCGCATATGACCGTGCTGGACAATACTGCGTTTGGTATGGAATTGGCCGGAATTAATGCCGAAGAACGCCGGGAAAAAGCCATTGATGCACTGCGTCAGGTCGGGCTGGAAAATTATGCCCACAGCTACCCGGATGAACTCTCTGGCGGGATGCGTCAACGTGTGGGATTAGCCCGCGCGTTAGCGATTAATCCGGATATTTTATTAATGGATGAAGCCTTCTCGGCGCTCGATCCATTAATTCGCACCGAGATGCAGGATGAGCTGGTAAAATTACAGGCGAAACATCAGCGCACCATTGTCTTTATTTCCCACGATCTCGATGAAGCCATGCGTATTGGCGACCGAATTGCCATTATGCAAAATGGTGAAGTGGTACAGGTCGGCACACCGGATGAAATTCTCAATAATCCGGCGAATGATTATGTCCGTACCTTCTTCCGTGGCGTTGATATTAGTCAGGTATTCAGTGCGAAAGATATTGCCCGCCGGACACCGAATGGCTTAATTCGTAAAACCCCTGGCTTCGGCCCACGTTCGGCACTGAAATTATTGCAGGATGAAGATCGCGAATATGGCTACGTTATCGAACGCGGTAATAAGTTTGTCGGCGCAGTCTCCATCGATTCGCTTAAAACCGCGTTAACGCAGCAGCAAGGTCTTGATGCGGCGCTGATTGATGCGCCGTTAGCAGTCGATGCACAAACGCCTCTTAGCGAGTTGCTCTCTCATGTCGGACAGGCACCCTGTGCGGTGCCCGTGGTCGACGAGGACCAACAGTATGTCGGCATCATTTCGAAAGGAATGCTGCTGCGCGCTTTAGATCGTGAGGGGGTAAATAATGGCTGATCAAAATAATCCGTGGGATGCCACGCCAGCGGCGGACAGTGCCGCGCAATCCGCAGACGCCTGGGGTACACCGACGACTGCACCGACTGACGGCGGTGGCGCTGACTGGCTGACCAGTACGCCTGCGCCAAACGTCGAGCATTTTAATATTCTCGATCCGTTCCATAAAACGCTGATCCCGCTCGACAGTTGGGTCACTGAAGGGATCGACTGGGTCGTTACCCATTTCCGTCCCGTCTTCCAGGGCGTGCGCGTTCCGGTTGATTATATCCTCAACGGTTTCCAGCAATTGCTGCTGGGTATGCCCGCGCCGGTGGCGATTATCGTTTTCGCTCTCATCGCCTGGCAGATTTCCGGGGTCGGAATGGGCGTGGCGACGCTGGTTTCGCTGATTGCCATCGGCGCAATCGGTGCCTGGTCGCAGGCAATGGTTACTCTGGCGCTGGTGTTAACCGCCCTGCTGTTCTGTATCGTCATCGGTTTGCCGTTGGGGATCTGGCTGGCGAGAAGTCCGCGAGCGGCGAAAATTATTCGTCCACTGCTTGATGCCATGCAGACCACGCCAGCGTTTGTTTATCTGGTGCCAATCGTCATGCTATTTGGTATCGGTAACGTGCCGGGCGTGGTGGTGACGATCATCTTTGCTCTGCCGCCGATTATCCGTCTGACCATTCTGGGGATTAACCAGGTTCCGGCGGATCTGATTGAAGCCTCGCGCTCATTCGGTGCCAGCCCGCGCCAGATGCTGTTCAAAGTTCAGTTACCGCTGGCGATGCCGACCATTATGGCGGGCGTTAACCAGACGCTGATGCTGGCCCTTTCTATGGTGGTCATCGCCTCGATGATTGCCGTCGGCGGGCTGGGTCAGATGGTACTTCGCGGTATCGGTCGTCTGGATATGGGGCTTGCCACCGTTGGCGGCGTCGGGATTGTGATCCTCGCCATTATCCTCGATCGTCTGACGCAGGCCGTTGGGCGCGACTCACGCAGTCGCGGCAACCGTCGCTGGTACACCACTGGCCCTGTCGGTCTGCTGACCCGCCCATTCATTAAGTAACTCTGCACTTGCCCGGTGACGCCGGGCATATCACCCTGCCAAAAAAAGGAATAACAATGCGACATAGCGTACTTTTTGCGACAGCGTTTGCCACGCTTATCTCTACACAAACTTTTGCTGCCGATCTGCCGGGCAAAGGCATTACTGTTAATCCAGTTCAAAGCACCATCACCGAAGAAACCTTCCAGACACTGCTGGTCAGTCGTGCGCTGGAGAAATTAGGTTATACCGTCAATAAACCCAGCGAAGTGGATTACAACGTTGGCTACACCTCGCTTGCTTCCGGCGATGCAACCTTCACCGCCGTGAACTGGACGCCACTGCATGACAACATGTACGAAGCTGCCGGTGGCGATAAGAAATTTTATCGTGAAGGGGTATTTGTTAACGGCGCGGCACAGGGTTACCTGATCGATAAGAAAACCGCCGACCAGTACAAAATCACCAACATCGCACAACTAAAAGATCCGAAGATCGCCAAACTGTTCGATACCAACGGCGACGGTAAAGCGGATTTGACTGGCTGTAACCCTGGCTGGGGCTGCGAAGGTGCGATCAACCACCAGCTTGCCGCGTATGAACTGACCAATACCGTGACGCATAATCAGGGGAACTACGCGGCGATGATGGCTGACACCATCAGTCGTTACAAAGAGGGCAAACCGGTGTTTTACTACACCTGGACGCCGTACTGGGTGAGTAATGAGCTGAAGCCAGGGAAAGATGTGGTCTGGTTGCAGGTGCCGTTCTCTGCACTGCCGGGCGATAAAAATGCCGATACCAAACTGCCGAATGGCGCGAATTACGGCTTCCCGGTCAGCACCATGCATATCGTTGCCAATAAAGCCTGGGCCGAGAAAAACCCGGCAGCAGCGAAACTGTTTGCCATTATGCAGTTGCCAGTGGCAGATATTAACGCCCAGAACGCCATTATGCATGACGGCAAAGCCTCAGAAGGCGATATTCAGGGCCACGTTGATGGCTGGATCAAAGCCCACCAGCAACAGTTCGATGGCTGGGTGAATGAGGCGTTGGCAGCGCAGAAGTAATTTTTATTCGGGCGGATAAGGCGTTTACGCCGCATCCGCCGTTCTGTACACAATGCCTGATGCGACGCTGGCGCGTCTTATCATGCCTACAAACCACACCGCACATTTCAACAATCTATCTTTCATCCCATATTCATCAACATCCGCTATTATTGATTTCCAGCTTAATCATCACCTGATGAACAAAAATAATGACTAAACCTAATCATGAGCTTAGCCCGGCGCTGATCGTGCTGATGTCTATCGCCACCGGTCTGGCGGTAGCCAGTAACTATTACGCCCAGCCATTGCTCGACACCATCGCGCGTAACTTTTCCCTTTCCGCCAGTTCGGCAGGCTTTATTGTTACCGCCGCGCAGTTGGGCTATGCCGCAGGTCTACTGTTTCTTGTTCCCCTCGGTGATATGTTTGAACGCCGCCGCCTGATTGTCTCGATGACCTTACTGGCAGCGGGCGGTATGTTAATCACTGCCAGCAGTCAGTCACTGGCGATGATGATCCTCGGTACGGCATTAACCGGTTTATTCTCAGTCGTGGCACAAATTCTGGTTCCGCTGGCAGCGACGCTGGCTTCACCGGATAAACGCGGCAAAGTGGTTGGCACCATTATGAGCGGTCTGCTGTTGGGGATATTGCTGGCACGAACCGTTGCCGGGTTACTGGCAAACCTCGGCGGCTGGCGCACCGTCTTTTGGGTTGCCTCGGTGTTAATGGCTCTGATGGCGCTGGCATTATGGCGTGGTCTGCCACAAATGAAATCAGAAACCCACCTCAACTACCCACAGTTGTTGGGTTCCGTTTTCAGCATGTTTATCAACGATAAGATCCTGCGCACCCGCGCGTTGCTGGGCTGCCTGACCTTTGCCAACTTCAGCATTCTCTGGACCTCAATGGCCTTTTTGCTTGCCGCCCCACCTTTTAACTACAGCGATGGTGTCATTGGTCTGTTTGGGCTTGCGGGAGCTGCCGGAGCGTTGGGCGCTCGTCCGGCGGGCGGTTTTGCCGACAAGGGCAAATCGCACCACACAACAACTTTCGGTCTGCTTCTGCTGTTACTTTCATGGCTGGCAATCTGGTTTGGTCACACTTCCGTACTGGCGCTGATTATCGGCATCCTGGTGCTGGACCTCACCGTGCAGGGCGTGCATATCACTAACCAGACGGTAATTTATCGAATACATCCTGATGCGCGTAATCGCCTGACCGCAGGTTACATGACCAGCTACTTTATTGGCGGTGCCGCCGGATCGCTAATTTCAGCCTCAGCCTGGCAACATGGCGGTTGGGCTGGCGTTTGTCTGGCTGGCGCGACGATTGCCCTGGTTAACTTACTGGTCTGGTGGCGAGGTTTTCATCGTCAGGAAGCCGCAAATTAAGCAATCAGCAACCGTTTTCGTGGCTTTACACTTATAAGGGTGTTAAGAAGCCCATCAGTCTGATAAGGTTAAGATATTCATTCAGTCTATTTATAATATTAACAATCGTTAAGCGTACACTCTATGGAAAGCCCTACTCCACAGCCTGCTCCTGGTTCGGCGACCTTCATGGAAGGATGCAAAGACAGTTTACCGATTGTTATTAGTTATATTCCGGTGGCCTTTGCGTTCGGTCTGAATGCGACCCGTCTGGGATTCTCTCCTCTCGAAAGCGTTTTTTTCTCCTGCATCATTTATGCAGGCGCGAGCCAGTTCGTCATTACCGCGATGCTGGCAGCAGGGAGTAGTTTGTGGGTTGCTGCACTGACCGTCATGGCAATGGATGTTCGCCATGTTTTGTATGGCCCGTCACTGCGTAGCCGTATTATTCAGCGTCTGCAAAAATCGAAAACCGCCCTATGGGCGTTTGGCCTGACGGATGAGGTTTTTGCCGCCGCCACCGCAAAACTGGTACGCAATAATCGCCGCTGGAGCGAGAACTGGATGATCGGCATTGCCTTCAGTTCATGGTCATCGTGGGTCTTTGGTACGGTAATAGGGGCATTCTCCGGCAGCGGCTTGCTGCAAGGTTATCCCGCCGTTGAAGCAGCATTAGGTTTTATGCTTCCGGCACTCTTTATGAGTTTCCTGCTCGCCTCTTTCCAGCGCAAACAATCTCTTTGCGTTACCGCAGCGTTAGTTGGTGCCCTTGCAGGCGTAACGCTATTTTCTATTCCCGTCGCCATTCTGGCAGGCATTGTCTGTGGCTGCCTCACTGCGTTAATCCAGGCATTCTGGCAAGGAGCGCCCGATGAGCTATGAGGTTCTGCTGCTTGGGTTACTGGTTGGCGCGGCGAATTATTGCTTCCGCTATTTGCCGCTGCGCCTGCGTGTGGGTAATGCCCGCCCAACCAAACGTGGCGCGGTAGGTATTTTGCTCGACACCATTGGCATCGCCTCGATATGCGCTCTGCTGGTTGTCTCTACCGCACCAGAAGTGATGCACGATACACGCCGTTTCGTGCCCACGCTGGTCGGCTTCGCGGTACTGGGTGCCAGTTTCTATAAAACACGCAGCATTATCATCCCAACACTGCTTAGTGCGCTGGCCTATGGGCTCGCCTGGAAAGTGATGGCGATTATATAACCCACAAGAATCATTTTTCTAAAACAATACATTTACTTTATTTGTCACTGTCGTTACTATATCGGCTGAAATTAATGAGGTCATACCCAAATGGATAGTTCGTTTACGCCCATTGAACAAATGCTAAAATTTCGCGCCAGCCGCCACGAAGATTTTCCTTATCAGGAGATCCTTCTGACTCGTCTTTGCATGCACATGCAAAGCAAGCTGCTGGAGAACCGCAATAAAATGCTGAAGGCTCAGGGGATTAACGAGACGTTGTTTATGGCGTTGATTACGCTGGAGTCTCAGGAAAACCACAGTATTCAGCCTTCTGAATTAAGTTGTGCTCTTGGATCATCCCGTACCAACGCGACGCGTATTGCCGATGAACTGGAAAAACGCGGTTGGATCGAACGTCGTGAAAGCGATAACGATCGCCGCTGCCTGCATCTGCAATTAACGGAAAAAGGTCACGAGTTTTTGCGCGAGGTTTTACCACCGCAGCATAACTGCCTGCATCAACTCTGGTCCGCGCTCAGCACAACAGAAAAAGATCAGCTCGAGCAAATCACCCGCAAATTGCTCTCCCGTCTCGACCAGATGGAACAAGACGGTGTGGTTCTCGAAGCGATGAGCTAACGCGTCATCTCGCTCAAAAATCCAGATTTATAAAAGAAAAAATGACTGGCCAGCATCGCAACATGCTGGCCTTTTTGGCAAGCAGGTCGGCTCAGCCGATGAGTTAAGAAGATCGTGGAGAACAATATGAGCGCAAATGCGGAGACTCAAACCCCGCAGCAACCGGTAAAGAAGAGCGGCAAACGTAAGCGTCTGCTCCTCCTTCTCACCTTGCTCTTTATAATTATTGCCGTAGCGATAGGGATTTATTGGTTTTTGGTACTGCGTCATTTCGAAGAAACCGATGACGCATACGTGGCAGGGAATCAGATTCAAATTATGTCTCAGGTGTCTGGCAGCGTGACGAAAGTCTGGGCCGATAACACCGATTTTGTAAAAGAAGGCGACGTGCTGGTCACTCTCGACCCGACAGATGCTCGCCAGGCGTTTGAAAAAGCCAAAACTGCACTGGCTTCCAGCGTTCGCCAAACCCACCAGCTGATGATTAACAGCAAACAGTTGCAGGCGAATATTGAGGTGCAAAAAATCGCCCTCGCGAAAGCACAAAGCGACTACAACCGCCGTGTGCCGCTGGGCAATGCCAACCTGATTGGTCGCGAAGAGCTGCAACACGCCCGCGACGCCGTTACCAGTGCCCAGGCGCAACTGGACGTCGCGATTCAACAATACAATGCCAATCAGGCGATGATTCTGGGGACTAAACTGGAAGATCAGCCTGCCGTGCAACAGGCTGCCACCGAAGTACGTAACGCCTGGCTGGCGCTGGAGCGTACTCGTATTGTCAGTCCGATGACCGGTTATGTCTCCCGCCGCGCGGTACAGCCTGGGGCGCAAATTAGCCCAACGACGCCGCTCATGGCGGTCGTTCCAGCCACCAATATGTGGGTGGATGCCAACTTTAAAGAGACGCAGATTGCCAATATGCGTATCGGTCAGCCGGTCACTATCACCACCGATATTTACGGCGATGATGTGAAATACACCGGTAAAGTGGTTGGTCTGGATATGGGCACAGGTAGCGCGTTCTCACTGCTTCCGGCGCAAAATGCGACCGGTAACTGGATCAAAGTTGTTCAGCGTCTGCCTGTGCGTATCGAACTGGACCAGAAACAGCTGGAGCAATACCCGCTGCGTATCGGTTTATCCACGCTGGTGAGCGTCAATACCACTAACCGTGACGGTCAGGTACTGGCAAATAAAGTACGTTCCACTCCGGTAGCGGTAAGCACCGCGCGTGAAATCAGCCTGGCACCTGTCAATAAACTGATCGACGATATCGTAAAAGCTAACGCTGGCTAATCCAGAGGTGCGTGTGATGCAACAGCAAAAACCGCTGGAAGGCGCGCAACTGGTCATTATGACGATTGCGCTGTCACTAGCGACATTCATGCAGGTGCTGGACTCCACCATTGCTAACGTGGCGATCCCCACTATCGCCGGGAATCTGGGCTCATCGCTCAGCCAGGGAACGTGGGTAATCACTTCTTTCGGGGTGGCGAATGCCATCTCGATCCCGCTTACCGGCTGGCTGGCAAAGCGCGTCGGGGAAGTGAAACTGTTCCTCTGGTCCACCATCGCCTTTGCTATTGCGTCGTGGGCGTGTGGTGTCTCCAGCAGCCTAAATATGCTGATCTTCTTCCGCGTGATTCAGGGGATTGTCGCCGGGCCGTTGATCCCGCTTTCGCAAAGTCTATTGCTGAATAACTACCCGCCAGCCAAACGCTCAATCGCGCTGGCGTTGTGGTCGATGACGGTGATTGTCGCGCCAATTTGCGGCCCGATCCTCGGCGGCTATATCAGTGATAATTATCACTGGGGCTGGATATTCTTCATCAACGTGCCGATTGGCGTGGCGGTGGTGTTGATGACATTGCAGACGCTGCGCGGACGCGAAACCCGCACCGAACGGCGGCGGATTGATGCCGTGGGGCTGGCACTGCTGGTTATTGGTATCGGCAGCCTGCAGATTATGCTCGACCGCGGTAAAGAGCTGGACTGGTTTTCATCACAGGAAATTATCATCCTTACCGTGGTGGCGGTGGTGGCTATCTGCTTCCTGATTGTCTGGGAGCTGACCGACGATAACCCGATAGTCGATCTGTCGTTGTTTAAGTCGCGCAACTTCACCATCGGCTGCTTGTGTATCAGCCTCGCGTATATGCTCTACTTCGGCGCTATTGTTCTGCTGCCGCAGTTGTTGCAGGAGGTCTACGGTTACACGGCAACGTGGGCAGGTCTGGCCTCTGCGCCGGTAGGGATTATTCCGGTGATCCTGTCGCCGATTATCGGCCGCTTCGCGCATAAACTGGATATGCGGCGGCTGGTAACCTTCAGCTTTATTATGTATGCCGTCTGCTTCTACTGGCGTGCCTATACCTTTGAACCGGGCATGGATTTTGGCGCGTCGGCCTGGCCGCAGTTTATCCAGGGCTTCGCTGTGGCCTGCTTCTTTATGCCGCTGACCACCATTACGCTGTCTGGTTTGCCACCGGAACGACTGGCGGCGGCATCGAGTCTCTCCAACTTTACGCGTACGCTGGCGGGGTCTATCGGCACGTCGATAACCACAACCATGTGGACCAACCGCGAGTCGATGCACCATGCGCAGTTAACCGAGTCGGTAAACCCGTTCAACCCGAATGCCCAGGCGATGTACAGTCAACTGGAAGGGCTTAGGATGACGCAACAGCAGGCCTCCGGCTGGATTGCCCAGCAGATCACTAACCAGGGGCTGATTATTTCCGCCAATGAGATCTTCTGGATGTCAGCCGGGATATTCCTCGTCCTGCTGGGGCTGGTGTGGTTTGCTAAACCGCCATTTGGCGCAGGTGGCGGCGGAGGCGGTGCGCACTAAGGTTGTCAAAGGGAGCTTCGGCTCCCTTTTTATTTGCTCATTGTGCAAACGGTTGTTTTATCCACTCATTCGGTGTATCTTTTCGCCGCCCCAAACTCTTCCATTCACTATTAACCGGTTCTGAGCATTCGCTCAGGTTGTTAATTCTCTTTTTCCTTCGCCCTCGCTTTCGCGGGTGATACTCACATTTTCCGTTTAACCCCATAACTCGCACCCTCGCGGGCGTACGTTTATTACACACAAAATAATGGATTATTATGAATACCCAACTTAAATACGGGAGAACCTGGCATTATCCTTTCTCCCCCGGCACCACCAGCGATGACCGCATTAACGCCGATTACTGGCAGGATTTACAGGCCATCGCGCAACTGGTGCATACAGAAAAACTCGACGGCGAAAATAACTGCCTTAACCGCTACGGTGTGTTTGCCCGTTCCCATGCCGCGCCTACGCAGTCGGCATGGACCTATAAAATTCGCCAGCGTTGGCAACTGCTGAAAAACGATCTCGGCGACCTGGAGTTGTTTGGCGAAAATCTCTACGCCGTTCATTCCATTGAATACCGCGCGCTGGAACAGGACTTTTACCTGTTTGCCGTTCGCTGCCAGGATATGTGGCTGAGCTGGGAAGAGGTGCAGTTTTACGCCGCCCTGTTTGATTTCCCCTGCGTTCCCGAAATCTCCGGCCCGCAGCCGGGGAATGATGAAAAAAGCTGGCAACGTGATTTTCTGGCACTGACCAATGCGCGCGGCGCGTTCGATCCCTGGGATACACAAACCGGGCAACCCTGTACTCTGGAAGGCATTGTCAGCCGGAATCGTGATGCGTTTTCCGTCGCTGACTTTTCGCATAACGTCTTCAAGTATGTGCGCAAAAATCATGTCAAAACCACTGTGCACTGGAAACGACACTGGCAACGGGCGCGGATGGCCCATGAGTTCGCTTATGGAGAACAGTCATGATTTGGCAGCTTACCGACGATAAACGCTGGTCGACACTACGCCAGCGTTTCAGTTGGGTTGAGGAGATGCATCACACGCCACAAGACCCGGAGCATCATGGTGAAGGTGACGTCGGCGTGCATACCGAAATGGTGCTTAACGCCCTTGTTACTCAGCCAGAATTCCAGCAACTCCCCGCTCAACAGCAGGAAGTTTTATGGGCGGCGGCGTTATTACATGATGTTGAAAAGCGCAGCACTACCGTGCAGGAAAACGGACGTATTCAGTCGCCGGGCCATGCTCGTCGGGGCGAACTGACGGCCCGGCTGATTTTGTGGCGCGATATCCCAACGCCGTTCGTGCTGCGCGAGCAAATCGTTGCGCTGGTGCGTCTGCATGGGTTACCGCTATGGTTACTGGAACGTCCGGAACCGGAGCGTTTGTTGCTCACGGCTGCAATGCGCATCGACACGCGTCTGCTCACTTTGCTTGCTCGTGCCGATCTGCTTGGTCGCCAAAGCCCGGATCAGCAATCAATGCTGGAACGCATCGATCTGTTCGAGCTGTTTTGCCAGGAGCAACAGTGTTGGGGAAAAGTGCGCTCGTTCGTGTCTGATTCCGCACGCTGGCATTACCTGACCCATGAGCAAAGTTCTCCTGATTTTGTTCCCTGGGAGGCTGAACCTTTTGAGGGCATTTTGCTGTGTGGCTTACCGGGTATGGGCAAAGATCGCTATATCAATGAACAGTGCCAGGGAATGGACGTTATCAGCCTTGATGATATGCGGCGGCGAATCAATGCCAATCCGGACGACAAAACCGCCACCGGGCGTATTGTGCAACAGGCAAAAGAAGAGGCACGCGTTTTTTTACGCCAGAAAAAGCCGTTCATCTGGAATGCAACGAACTTTACCCGCCAGCTTCGTAGCCAGCTCATCAGCCTGTTTACGGCTTACGGCGCACGAGTAAAAATAGTTTATCTTGAAGTGCCATGGGCGCAATGGAAGCAGCAAAATGCCAGACGCGAGTATGCAGTTCCTGAAGCGGTCGTGATGCGGATGGCCTCAAGGCTGGAAGTTCCTCAACCTGATGAAGCACATAGCGTGGAGTATCGGGTGATTGAAAGGTAAAAAAACCGGGCGGTGGTGTCACCTGCCCGGCTTCTTTTGTTCCACTGACTAAATGTGCAGTTCCTGCAACTTCTCTTTCGGCAGCGCCAGTTCTTCGTTGCTGTTGATGCGCACGTCACGTTCCAGAATGCTACGCGCAATATCCTGCGCTTCCTGCAACGAGTGCATCTGGTAAGTGCCACACTGGTAGACGTTCAGTTCCGGGATCTGATTCTGATCCTGCACTTTCAGCACGTCTTCCATTGCCGCTTTCCAGGCATCAGCAACACGCTGCTCATCTGGCGTACCAATCAGACTCATATAAAAACCGGTGCGGCAGCCCATTGGCGAGATATCGATAATCTCTACACCATTACCGTTAAGATGGTTACGCATAAAACCAGCAAACAGGTGCTCCAGGGTATGGATCCCTCTTTCTGGCATCACTTCTTTGTTCGGCACGCAGAAGCGCAGATCGAACACGGTGATTGCGTCGCCATGCGGGGTGTTCATTGTTTTCGCCACCCGAACTGCAGGCGCTTCCATCCGGGTATGATCGACTGTGAAGCTATCTAACAACGGCATTTAGCCACCTCCGGTAATTTTTTTAAAAATTTTCTGAACTCTTTCTTCCCAGGCGAGTCTGAGTATATGAAAGACGCGCATTTGTTATCATCATCCCTGAATTCAGAGATGAAATTTTGGCCACTCACGAGTGGCCTTTTTCTTTTCTGTCAGGCGTGTTTTTCCAGCCACACCGCAAACGGTTCGGTATCTGCGGCTTCCATTTCCTGCTGACGGCGTTCAGATGCCTCGCGCTCGGCTACAAAATCCTCTTCGCGCAGAATTTCCAGCGGCTCTTCACGCAGCAGATTACGGTACGCTTCAGCAAACGCTTTGCCTGTTCCGCCAATACCAGTATCAATCATAGACCTTAAGATACGGGCAGAGAAAGTCAGATCGGGATTATCGAAGCAGGCGACCAGTTCATCACACACTTTCTGATACGCTTCGCCGCCGTTAATGCTATCCAGCGTTTGCGCGACGCGTTTCAGATCGCGGAACAGATCTTTACCCACCTGCGGTAACGGGAACTGTGCGGTTTCGCAGCCGATACCCAGCGTCAGACCCGGTTTGCGACCTTCGAGGATCACCCGGTTCCAGTTAACGCGTGTACAGGCAAGTTCGCTACTGCTCATTTCCGGTGCATCAGCCAGCGCACACCAGACCATAAACAGGTCGAGGAATCGCACCTGCTGTTCATCTACACCAATCGGCGAGAACGGGTTGATGTCCAGCGAACGCACTTCAATATATTCAATGCCGCCACGTAACAGCGCATCAGAAGGCGACTCGCCGCTGCGGGTAACGCGTTTTGGACGAATCGGCGCGTACAGTTCGTTTTCAATCTGCAGCACGTTGCTGTTGATTTGCAGCCTCTTACCGTCTTTCTCAATACCAATCTTCGCGTACTCTTCCGATGGCGTTTTGATTGCCTGTTTAAGGCCCGCTACGTACTCGTAAAGATCGTTGAAGGTAATACCAAGATTGCTTTGCGATTTATTGGTATAGCCGAGGTCGCTCAAACGAAGAGAGGTCGCATACGGCAGGTAATACATACCGCACTCGGTTTTCTCAAACGGCAGCGACGTTGGTTTTCCTTGCAGGAAAGAAGAACAAATCGCCGGAGATGCACCAAACAGATAAGGAATGACCCAACCGAAACGATAGTAATTGCGGATAACGCGGAAATAGCCCGCAGAAATTTTCTCTTTGGCATCAGCGCCCGAGATATCACCGCACTTCGCTTGCCAGAATGCCATTGGCAAAGAGAAATTGTAATGCACGCCGGAAATGGTTTGCATCAGCGCGCCGTAGCGATTTTTCAGCCCTTCACGATACAGCGTTTTAAAGCGTCCGGTGTTAGAAGTGCCGTACTGTGCCAGTTCGATGTCCTGACCTTCTGCGATGTAGCATGGCATACTTAACGGCCACATCCGCTCATCGCCCATATTGCGCGCCGTATAACGATGCAGATCGCGCATAAAGGTCAGCATATGTTCAATATCACCATCCACTGGTGTAATGAATTCCAGCAATGCTTCCGCAAAATCGGTAGTAATCCATTTGTGCGTCAGTGCGGAACCTAATGCTTCAGGATGACCTGTTGTTGCCAGTGTGCCATCAGCATTAACACGCAAAGTTTCGCGCTCCAGCCCACGCTGTATCCCCTTTAACGCCTGAGGATGTTTTTCCAGCCAGGCCAGCGCCTGTGATACGTCCGGGATCAAATTGACCTCCCGCCTGTCAAAATCGTTTTAATTAGCATAACTGTAATGGTGACCATATGTGCAGGCCTACAATTAGTGCCACCACATCATGCCCTGAACGGTCGCTGCTGCAACTGCAACATAGCGTAACGCTTTACCAAGGCACAAAAAAAAGATTACCGGCCCCCAGGAGATGCGCATCCATCCCGCTAACAGACACAGTAAATCGCCAACCACGGGCATCCAGCTTAATAATAGCGTGACTGCACCATAGCGTTTCAGCCAGCCGGTAGCTTTCTCTTGCCAGCGCGATGTTTTACGCAATGGAAAGAAACGCCCAAGGATAACGTTAGTTAACCCTCCAAGGCTATTACCCATTGTTGCTGTTAAAACTAAAACCCAGGGATGACTGATCCCGGAAAGCAACATTGCCACCAGCACGACTTCGGAGTTGCCGGGTAATAGTGTAGCGCTGAGAAAACTACTGGCAAACAACGAGAAAAGCGATAACGCTTCACTCACAGCAAGCGAACATCCACAGCGTCCATGCCTGCTGCACGGGCCGCCTGAATACCGAAATCGGCATCTTCAAAGACCACACACTGCGTCGGTTGCACGCCCATACGCTGCGCGCACAACAAAAATGTGTCTGGCGCGGGTTTATGGTGTTTGACGTGATCGGCAGCGACGACGGCGTCAAAATAACGGCGTAATCCCAGGTGCGCCAGCAATGCCTCAGCGATGGCGCTTTCACTCCCCGTTCCTACAGCCATTGGGCGACGACCATGCCAACTTTTCACCACATCAACAAGAGGAAGCGGTTCGACGCTATCCAGCAGCATACTTCTGACTGCTTCTGTTTTTTCACGCGCTAACGCATGCGGGTCGAGATCGGCCTGATTCAGCTCAATAATTGCCTGAGCAATACGCCAGGTGGGCGAGCCATTAAGCGCAATCATTGCCTGAACATCGTACTGAAGACCGTAGTGCCCTAATACTTCGCGCCACGCTTTACGGTGCGTAGGCTCCGTATCCAGGATTGTGCCATCCATATCAAAAATTAAACCTGCATAACGCTCGTACATGGTCTTCTCGCAAGTCGAAAAATATGACGCTACTTTAGCGTAATTGCTTGATTTTGTCGCTGATGGCGAAGGAGAAGAAAATTCAGGAAATGGATAAAGTAGTTATTTAGAAATGAGATATTTTTGAAGGAAATTTTTTGGAGAAGATGGTGCATCCGGGAGGATGACTCACTGGCGTTCGCCCTTCGGGCCGTTGCTAAAGCAACGTTATCCTTCCTGGTGCCTGCGGTTAATTCCGCTACCTCTTCGATATCTTCATTGCTGAAGATTTCGGAGAATATGGTGCATCCGGGAGGATTCGAACCTCCGACCGCTCGGTTCGTAGCCGAGTACTCTATCCAGCTGAGCTACGGATG